>NZ_DIPG01000029.1:3481-10179 GCF_002426325.1 Syntrophomonas sp. UBA5494
TTGTTCTTGGCAGCTCCCGGCTCCGGGTATTGCACTGGTGTAATATTGAGTGTTGACGGTGGCTGGGTTGCCCAATAAGTGAAATGAAAGGAGCAATCGATATGGCATTCAAAAAAAGCAAAGATGACATAGTTGTAATCAGTGCGGCCAGAACCCCGTTTGGCAAATTCGGCGGCTCGATGAAGGATATTGATATCTACGATCTGGGTGCTATTGCCATGAAAAATGTTCTGGAGAAAATCGGCATGGCCCCTGAAGTCATAGACGAAGTCTGGTGGGGCTGCGGCGATACCACCAACTGCAAAGATCCCTATACCCCGGTGGTTGCTAGACAAAGTATGCTGAAAGCCGGCATCCCCCCTGAAGTACCTTCGCTGTATTATGATCAGGCTTGTACTACCGGTATGACTACCGTTAAATACGGCAGCCGCAGTATCAAACTGGGAGAAGCTAATGTGGTCATGACCGGTGGAGCTACCAGTTTCAGCACCGTTCCATTCCTGCTTCGTAATTTAAGATGGGAAGGCAAACGGCACAGTTCTTTCCTGGTTGAAGACCCCATTATTCCCTTGGGATACAAAGACTACGCACCAGTGGCTGTTGATTCAGGTAATGTTGCGATTGAATACGGTGTATCCAGAGAAGAACAGGACGAGTTGGCTTTTGCCAGCCATCAAAGATATGGCAAGGCGTGGGAGCGTGGTTTCTTCAAAAACGAGATGGTTCCCCTTGAAATAACTAAAAAAGATAGAAAAGGCAATGTTATCTCCAGCAAGGTTTTGGATAAAGACGAACAGTATCGGCCTGATATAAGCATGGAGGAACTCGCCCGGCTGAAGCCCATTTTCAATAATCCGACCTGCACCGCAGGCAATGCACCGGGAATGAACGATGGAGCAACCGCCCAAATTATCACTACCCGTGAAAATGCTGAAAAACTGGGGTACGAACCACTCTATACCGTTGTAGCTACTTCGGCCATCGCCTTACAGCCTAGAATTATGCCGGTTTCCCCGGCTTTCGCGATCAAGAAATGTCTGGACGATGCCAATTTGACCATTGATGATATGAAGTTTATTGAAATCAACGAAGCATTCGCCTGTGTACCGCTGGTAGCCCTTAAACTGCTGTCAAATGATCGCTTTTTGAAGAGCGATTACTGGGAAATGGTCAAGGAAGTTTCTTCCCAACCGATTCTTGACAATGATGACAGCAAATACCAGGCATTGAAAAATATACTCAATGTAAACGGGAGTGCTATATCGGTCGGGCATCCCAATACATCCAGCGGCGCACGTATTATGATGACTGCCGCTTATAACCTCAAGGAAAATGGCGGCGGATTCGCCACATGCGCTATATGTGGAGGTTTAACCCAGGGTGGGGGAGCCGTCATCTGGGTGGAATAACTTTAGCTACGCAGCCCTCTTAATCCCCTTCTTCAAATATAAGCAGGGGGTCATTCGGACCCCCTGCACCCCTAACCTAAAAGCAAGGAGGTATTGGCAAATTGGACAAGAAGAAAATTCTGGAAGGCATCAGAGTCGTAGACCTCACTAGAGTTTATACCGGCCCATTCTGTAGTCAGATACTGGCTGATATGGGTGCAGAAATAGTAAAAGTTGAGGATGACGGTCCAAACAGCAACGAAAGAAGTTGGCCGCCATTCGCTCCCGGGACTGAAGAATCCACCTATTTTATTGGCTTAAACCGTGGCAAGAAAAGCATAGAACTGAATCTCAAAGAAGATAAGGCCCGGGAAGTATTCTATAAACTGGTTGAGAGTGCCGACATCGTTATGGAAAATTTCGCTCCCGGTGTTGCGGACAAATTGATGGTCGGTTATGAAGCCTGCAAAAAAATAAAACCCGATATCATTTACCTCTCCATTTCTGCCTTTGGACAGTATGGGCCGTTAAGCAAGCTGCCTGGTTACGATATGCTTGCCCAGGCTATGGGGGGAATGATGAGTATAACCGGATTTCCGGACACGCCACTGAGAGTAGGTTCGTCTCTGGGAGATGCTATTGCCGGGCTTTATGGCGCTATAGGAATCTTAGGCGCTTTGAATTACAGAAAAAACACCGGAGAAGGGCAGCACATCGACGTTGCTCTGGTTGACAGCATATTCACGGTATTGGAAAACAATGTACCTGCCTACACAATAACCGGAAGGCCTACTAAGAGACAGGGGAGCAGACATCCCGATGGCGGACCATACGACACTTATAAATGCAAGGACGGATTTGTCTGTGTAGTTGCCTCCAATGAAAAACTATGGGGAAGCATGTGCAAGATAATGGGAATGCCCGAATTAGCCGCCGATCCGAAGTTCGACAGCAATGTCACCAGAATGGAGAATATTGAGGAAATGACAGATATAATCAACAACTGGATGGGCAACTATGCGGTTGATGAGGTTGTATCTATGCTGCGCGAAGCTCGCGTTGCAGTAGCCCCGATCCTTGAAGTACCACAGATCTGTGCAAGTGATAATACCGCGGCACGCCATATGTTAATTGAATATGATCACGCCACGGCAGGTAAGGTTAAAGTACCTGGCAATCCTATTAAGTTTGGCGCTTATGAAGCTTTGGCTGAACTGCCGCCCCCTTTTAAAGGGCAACATACCCCGGAGGTCTTAAGAGAACTGGGCTATAGCCAGAGTGACATTGATAATCTTTTATCCGCTGGTATAATCGGCGATGGTTTCATAACTAGAGCGAAAAAGAATTAATACAAGCGTTTTGGCGTTGCGTACTTTGAAAAAAGTACCAAGGGGAGGTTTACAAAGAATGGCCGAAAAATTCGCAAGCAGAAGGAATATTGATTTTTTGATCAACGAGGTCTTTAATGTTGTGTCATTAAATCGTTTTCCCTATTTCGAAGATCACGATGAAGAAACCTTCAAAATGATCCTGGACACTGCCATGAATATCAGTACAGACCTGATGTTCCCTTATTTCAAAGAAATGGATACCAATACCCCTTACTGGGAAGACGGCAAGGTACATGTCCATAAAGCTATCGTACCATTCCTTAAAGAAATGGGTGAGGGTGGTTGGATTCAATGCGAGAAGCCTTATGACATCGGCGGGCAACAACTGCCTCTGACCATAAAGGAGCTGGCTTATTTCCTATTCGGAGCAGCAAATTATTCAATGCATGTATATCCGATGCTTACTGCCGGTGCAGCCAATCTGATTTATCAGTACGGCGCCCAAGAAATGCAAGACATGTATCTGGAAAAAATGTACTCCGGCAAATGGCAAGGCACGATGGCACTGACTGAACCCGATATCGGCAGCTCTCTGGGCGATCTTACCACAACCGCAGAGCCAACCGATCAGGGGTACTACATGATAAAGGGGCAAAAGATTTTTATCTCTGCCGGCAACAGTGATATCACAGAAAACGTTGTTCACTTATTGATTGCCAGATTAAAAGACGGCCCGCTGGGTGTACCGGGAATTTCGTTATTTATTGTTCCGGAAAAGCGCATTAATGAGAATGGCGAGCTTGAAGACAATGACGTACAATGCGGCGGAATCGAGCATAAGCTCGGTTACCGGGGTTCTCCGATCTGTCAGCTTACTTTCGGTGAAGAGAAAAACTGTCGGGGCTGGCTGGTTGGTGAACTGGGTAAAGGCCTGGCGCAGATGTTCAAAATGATGAATGAAGAAAGAATTAATATTGGCATCGGCGCAATCAGTAAAATTTCAGCGGCATACTACGCGGCATTAGAATATGCTCAGCAGCGAAAACAGGGCAGAAAACCCGACCAGAAAGACCCTGCTACACCCATGGTGGAGCTTATCGAACATGCTGATATTAAAAGAATGCTTCTGTTCCAGAAGGCTGTAATGGAAGGATCACTGGCTCTAGCCCTGCAGCTGTCTTTGTATCAGGATCTGGCCATGGTTGGGCAAGACCCCGAAGAAAATGAAATGCTGGTGGACTTCCTGATTCCCATTCTTAAAACCTATCCGTCTGAAATGGGTATTCTGGCCACCAGTGCAGCCATTCAGATTCATGGCGGTTATGGCTACTGCGGGGATTTTCCGGTAGAACAGTACTACAGAGACATTCGCATCGATCCCATTCATGAAGGCACCACCGGTATTCAAGGCCAGGATATCCTGGGCCGTAAAGTAAGCATGAAAAAGGGAAAAGCATTCGAGTTATACATCAACGAGGTTGAAAAAGCCATAGCAGAAGCCAAGGCCTATCCGGAACTGGAAAAGCAGGTTGAGGCCCTGGAAAGTGCCATGGGGCTGATGAAAGACCTTACCGCAGAGTTGCTGGCAAAAAAAGCGCAAATTTCCAATGAGGCTTTTTTGGCTGATTCTGTGCTTTATTTGGACTTCATGAGCCAGATCGCCGTTGCCTGGCAGTGGCTGAAATTGATGACTGTTTCTGTAACTGCCTTAAAAGGCCAGCCCACCGATCAAGATAGGGTCTTCTATCAAGGGAAAATCTATGCCGGTCGTTATTTCTTTGACTATGAGCTCACTAAGATTGACAGCCTGGCCATCAGACTACGGTCAGATGACAAAGTGACGGTAGAAATCACAAAAGAATTTTTCGAGGATTAGTAACTTTCTAAAATTAGCCTGGCTGATGATTATTGAAGATATATAAGCTTGATTGTTGGTATGGCCGGCTAGGCTAGTATTTGTGGCTTAGTAAACGGGTCGGGGTATGCCGAATGTTCGGTCAGGGAGTGAATATGACTTAAAGCAGTCGGCATACCTCTAAGACAGAATGGCAGCAAGGAGTGACTTCATGTACCAAATAATAGACAAACAAATTCTGGCGCCTGCAATCAAACAATTCATCGTTTGTGCTCCTGATATCGCGAAAAAGGCACAGCCAGGACAGTTCATTATTCTTAGAATCGATGATATTGGAGAGAGAATACCGCTAACAATTGCTGATTTTGATAGGCAGAGCGGGACAATAACACTGATATTCCAAGAAGTGGGCAGAACCACTTATGAGATGGGTAAACTCGATGCAGGCGATTACATTTTGGATTTGGTTGGTCCGCTGGGGAAGGCATCAGAAATAGAACCTTATGGCCATGTGGTTTGTATTGGCGGCGGTGTTGGAGTGGCTCCAGTATATCCCATCACCAGGGCACTAAAACAGGCGGGAAATCGAGTGACCTCCATCATTGGCGCTCGAAGTAAAGAGCATTTAATCCTCAAAGATGAAATGGCAGCAGTGAGTGATGAGTTATTTGTAGCTACAGACGATGGCAGCGAGGGGCAGAAAGGCTTCGTGAGTGATGTTCTTGCGCAAGTTATCCGCCAAAGTGACAGTATCGATTTAGTGGTTGCAATCGGACCGTTGCCCATGATGAAGGCTGTTTCAGCCGTTACCAAACCATTCGAGATTCATACCACCGTAAGCCTTAATCCTATTATGGTTGATGGTACTGGAATGTGTGGAGCCTGCAGGGTGAGTGTCGGAGATGAGACCAAATTTGCTTGTGTTGACGGGCCTGAGTTTGATGGCCATCTGGTAGATTGGCAGCTGGCACAACAGAGAGCCCGGATGTTCACCAATGAAGAGGGCATTGCTATGAAAGGTTTTTGTGCAGGGGGTGAATGTCAATGTCAGAAGTAAAAGCAGCTAAAACAATTCCTGCCCGCGAGGAAATGCCTGTTCAAAGTCCTGTATTAAGGATATGTAACTTTGATGAAGTTGCTTTGGGGTACAGTGAAGAGCAAGCATTGATTGAGGCATCCAGGTGTTTGAAATGCAAGAAACCCAAATGTGTCGAGAGCTGCCCAGTTGAGGTTGATATTCCGGCATTCATAGGACTTTTGGAAAAGAAAGAATACCAACAGGCCATAAACAAAATAAAGGAGAAGAACAATCTCCCCGCTATTTGCGGTCGAGTTTGTCCACAGGAAAGCCAATGTGAAAAGACCTGTATCCTGGGAAAGAAAATGGAACCGGTAGCTGTCGGAAGATTGGAACGTTTTTTGGCCGATTGGGATTTAAGATATGGGAAAAAGTCTATTCCTATAATAAAGCAGTCGGGAAAAAGGATTGCTATTGTTGGGTCAGGTCCCGCAGGTCTTACCGCAGCGGCAGATTTGGCCTTGATGGGACACCAGGTAACGGTATTTGAGGCTCTACATACTGCCGGGGGAGTCTTGGTATATGGCATACCGGAATTCAGACTGCCCAAAGCCATCGTGCAGAAGGAGATAGAAAGCATTCAGAAGCTGGGTGTTGAAATAAAAAACAACATGGTGGTCGGAAAAGTGAATACTGTGGATGAATTGCTCGCCCAGGGCTATGATGCTGTATTTATCGGAACTGGAGCAGGATTACCGTATTTTATGGATATACCGGGTGAGAATTTAAATGGCGTCTATTCAGCCAATGAATTCTTAACCAGGACGAATCTGATGAAAGCTTATCTTTTTGATGAGTTTTTGACCCCCATTAGAATTGGAAAAAGAGTGGCAGTAATCGGTGGCGGCAATGTAGCCATGGATAGTGCCAGAACCGCCTTGCGTCTTGGGGCCGAGGAATCTTATATAGTATACCGCCGGTCCATGAATGAACTGCCGGCACGAAAAGAAGAAGCGGAACACGCCCAAGAGGAAGGCGTAAGGTTTAAATTGCTCAGCAGCCCTATAGAGATAAAAGGCGATGATAATGGATGGGTCAAGAGTATT
>NZ_DIPG01000086.1:0-2898 GCF_002426325.1 Syntrophomonas sp. UBA5494
AAAGCCCTGGCAGTTAAATTAGAAGAGACTGACCGGCCTGACTATGCCCGCTTATTTCACCTCATGGCTGAAGGGTACGGCCTATCGCAGGTTCTGGAAGAAGGAACTTTTCTTACCTGTACCGCTTGGAGCTGGGCCAGCTATAGTTTTAAAGGCGGGCTAAAGATTCCGGGTACCTGGACTACTACCGTGGAGAACCGCTGGTTTAATCATGATTTCCTGGAAACCCTTTATTCGGAATTAGGGTATGACCCCGAAAACATCATGCAAATTGTTTACCGCATGATTCAGGCCGGAAAGAGCAATCAAAATCTCCTCGATACGCTCTTGCCCACCAGACCCAAAGATGTCACTGTGGTAGTACAGGAGACTACCAACCAGCCCAGTAAAAACCTGGTCCGGCATCCTGCCAATCCGCTCCTGGAGCCCATTGAGGAAAACCCCTGGGAGGCCAAATATGTGTTGAATACCGGGGCTCTGCGCTTCGGGGATAAAGTGTATTTGTTTTATCGCGGGGTTGGTTTAGACGGCATTTCTCACATCGGTTTGGCCATTACCGATGGATATAATGTATTGGAGCGTTTGCCCGAGCCGATTTTCTCGCCTTCTACCCCGGAAGAGCGCATGGGATGCGAGGATCCCAGGTTGGTGGTAGTCGAGAACAAAATCATCATGCTCTATACCGCCTATGACGGTAATTTAGCTCAGATAGCAGCGGCCTCGATAACCCTGGATGATTTCCTGGCTGGCAACTACCGGGCCTGGAATCGAGAGGGGCTGGCCTTTAAAAATATCTGGGATAAAGATGCCATTTTGTTCCCCGAAAAGATCGGCGGTAAATATATCGTATATCATCGCATCGAACCCAGCATCTGGGTCACCTACACCAAAGAGATACGCTTCCCGCTGAAGGAAAAACATGCTATCATCCTGGGGCCGCGGCCGGGCAGGATGTGGGATTCCCTGAAGATTGGAGCAGGAGCCCAACCGCTAAAGACCAGGCACGGCTGGCTGCTTATTTATCACGGGGTTGACTACAATTATGTGTACAGTCTGGGGGTTTTGCTGGTCGATCTGAATGACCCTCAAAGGGTGATCTACCGCTCACCCAACCCGATATTACAGCCTGAGGAAGATTATGAGATCGGTTTGAGCGGGGCCTGGGTGCCGAATGTGGTGTTTACCTGCGGCGCAGTAAGCGATTCGGAAAAGGATATACTGGATGATGATGACTTGGTCATGGTCTATTACGGTGCTGCGGACACCAGCATCGGGGTGGCCACCGCTACGGTGGCTGATTTAATTCCGGAGGATTATCGCAGCAAATAAGGGGCATAATTGAGCCCAAAAGAAAAACGCGCCTGAGCAAAAAATTACCCGGGCGCGTTTTATTTTTAGGAAAGGTTGGCCAGGATGGCTTGATTGCCGTTGTATTTCTGTTCCATTCTGCCCAGTAAGAGCATGGTGCTCAAGAGCAATGAGAGCACGGCTTCAGCCCCCTGGTTCTGATTTACCCCACTGGCCGTAAGGGCGTCGAAACATCCTCCGGTTTGGTTGTCGTAGAGTGCCATCTTCTGAACATTATCACCCATATACCATTTATACCCTTGGTAAGCCAGATCGCGGTAATCACGACTGCCAGTAGCATGATAGGCTTCATAGCAGGCAAATATAATCGAAGCGGCATCAACTGGCTGTTGATCATAGACCGGGATTTTGCCTTCACGGTGATACCAGCCGGCATTGCCGATGATATCCAGCCGGCCGTTGCGGAACAGAATGCCGTTGAGGAAATTCATACTCTCATATGCGACCTTGTGGATTCTTCTATTATTGCTGAGCTCACAGGCCGCGAATAAGGCCTGGGGTATTATGCCGTTACAATAGGTCAGATAATCTTCAAACCAGTACCAGCCGCGGCCGTGGTGCTGGTTGTATAAGGCTAATAAACGGGACGTAAGCTCTGTAAACAAATGTTGATCGTAATGTTCAGTACCGGGGTCTTTACACATGGCTAACAGGGCGTAAGCCGTGCCGCGCGGGGATCGGAACTCTAAAGCTTTGCTCAGATTGGAACTAAACATTTGTTCACAGAGAGCGGCCAATTCCGGATCAGGGCTGTACATACCCAGGCTGCAGGCCAGCAAAGCCCTGCCGATACTGTCTTCGGAGTTGAATTGCGGCAAAAAGCGGCCGTTGTTAAAGAGATTTGCCCAACTCCCATCAGGCCGTTGTGCCGTATACATAAAGCGGGCGTATTTAAGGGCAAGCTCCAACCCATCCTCAAGATATAAGGCCGCTATTAAGGCCCGGGCGTTATCATCCAGGGTATAGCCGCTCCTGAAGTTAGGGTGAGACAGTTCGGAAAATTGCAGCATGCCTACATCGTCGGTCATTTTCCGCAGATGCCGATCATCTAGCATAACTGACGCTACCCCCATCTTGGCTGGTGGCCGGTTCAGGGCGCAATATACTATGGGCCAGATTTATATATTGCTTGCCAATGTTAGACCAGGTCCAGCTTTTTCCCAAACGCCCGGCTTTATCTTGCAGGCGCATTTTTAAGGTGCGATCTGAAAGAACCTTCTTTAATAATCGGGCCAGTTCCTCAGGATTGGTCCCCTTGGACAACATGCCGATGCCGTTGGCCAGCATTTCACGGGCATATGCATAGGGAGTGGAGACTATGGCACGGCCGCATCCCAGAGCGAAGGCCATAGTCCCGCTGACCGCCTGGTCGCGGTTGGGATATGGACTCAAATACACATCGGTGAGGTAAAGATATTGCCCCAGTTCTTCGTCATTCAAAAATTTATTTACAAATATCACTTTATCATCTAAATTAAGTTCTCCAACCAGGTTTTCCAGCATGTTGCGGTATTTTTCGCCTTCATTTTT
>NZ_DIPG01000086.1:3202-8279 GCF_002426325.1 Syntrophomonas sp. UBA5494
GAATGCCTGGTCATGGCAACAATACCGCTGGCGTGATAGCAGAGCATATCCAATATATGCTTTTGATGGCTGGAGGGGTGGGGCAATACGGTATGGCAGATCAGGATATACGGTTTGTGCAGATTTTTTACCAGATCAATAATGTAATCACCGTCTGAACCCCCATATATTCCGTATTCATGCTGTATGATTACCATATCTATTCTGGGATGAGAATTGATAAAAGCGGCGGCCCGTGAGTACTCCGCCAACTGATCCTGTCTGAGGTTGAACAGTACTTCGGGAGGATAGTCGTAGTCATAAGAATTATCGGAAACAGACAATACTGTCACTTGATGCCCATTGAAAAGCAGGCTCTCTCTTAGATCCATGGAGAAGGTAGCAATCCCGCACTGTTTAGGGGGATATGTTCCCACATTTAAAAAATTCACATTATTCACTCCTTGTCGTCACCTTGATAAACAGGTACATTAATGTAAGTCTTCCCTGAGAATCCGAAGATTTATACCTGGCAGGCCTGGAGTGAATTTACTTCTAAACCCAATTTCTGTAAACAGGCGAAAAGCTCAGCTTTGATTTGTTCCAAATAATCCGGGGTTTTGCCTTCACAGCGTACAATCAACTCCGGACCGGTATTTGAGGCCCTGACCAGTGCCCAGCCATGCGGAAACATGACCCGCGCGCCGTCAATGTCATTGATGGGATATTTATCTTTAAAGTAGGCTTTGACTTCTTCTACTATTTGAAATTTTTCATCATCACTGCTTGACACGCGAATCTCCGGTGTGGCGTAGTAAATATTGATGTCGGCCAGCATTTCCGTAATATCGGCATCGTTTTTGGACAATAAAGCCAGAAGGCGGGCTCCTGCATAAAGTGCGTCATCAAAACCATAATACTCATCGGCGAAGAACATGTGACCTGACATTTCCCCGGTGAAAATAGCTCCGCTTTCCTTCATTTTTGCCTTGATCAGCGAATGGCCGGTTTTGTATATCAAGGGCTCCCCCCCTAGTTTGACAATCTCATCGATTAAGCTCTGTGAGCATTTGACTTCTACTATGCAGGGAAGATCGGGATAGCGGGGCAAGATGTCCCGCCAGAACAATATCATTAAGAGGTCGCCCCAGATCATATTGCCGGAACTGTCCACAACTCCCAGACGGTCGCCGTCTCCATCTATACCGATTCCTAAATCGGCTTGATGCTCTTGTACAACTTTAATCAGATCGACCATATTGTCGGGATTAACCGGGTCGGGATGGTGATGGGGGAAGCTGGGATCGGATTCACAGTAGAGTTCGATTACTTCACAGCCCAGGCTGCGGAATACCTCGGGGGCAAACAAACCTGCGGCGCCGTTGCCGCAGTCCACCACGATCTTTAATCTTTTGGCGCCCATCTTAATGCGCTCCCTGATATTGTTACGATAGGTTTCAGCGATGTCCACATATTTGAGGCTGCCCCTGGCGCCCTCGATAAAATTCTGGCTTTCGACCATACGCCTTATTTCCTGAATCTGTTCACCGTAAATGGTGGATTCGCCCAAGAGCAGCTTACAGCCGTTATATTCGCCTCCATTATGGCTGGCGGTGATCATCATCCCGGCCGGAATGTTCAGATAGCGGGCCGCAAAGTAAAATATGGGAGTGATGACCAGTCCCAAATCTATGACATGGCAGCCTGAATCCTGCAGGGCGTTAACCACGGTATCACGAAACTGCGGCGAGGAGCTGCGGTTATCCCGGCCCACCAGAACAGTATCATAGCCTTTTTGTTTGGCCATAGCCGCAAAAGCCCGGCTTATCTGATCCATGGTTTGGTTGTCCAAATCCCGGCCTACTACACCGCGTATATCATACTGTCTGAAAATGTTTTTCATGATAATACCTCCTCAACTTATAGCGAATAAAGGGAATGGCGTATGAACTGCAAAAATCGGATTATGCTGTCCAAGGCCCGGTTTATAATAGGTCTTCGCGGCCCATGCTCTTCAGCACTTCGGTGAGGTCGCGGATATTCTGGCACTTGTTGCGATCCGCCACCATTATCACATCATCCGTTTCCACCACTACCAGGTCTTGGGCTCCGAACAAGACGATAGTTTTCTCGGTCTGTTTGATAATACAGCGCTGGCTGTCCATGGCGATTATGTCGTGGCCTTCGCAGACATTTTCTTGCCCGTCAGTAGGATGTATTTCCGAGAGGGCGTTCCAGCTGCCCAAATCACACCAGCCCATATCGGCCGGAACCACAGCCATGCGATCCGATTTCTCTGCGATTCCGTGATCAAGACTGATGTTAGGCAGCTCGCCGTAAGACCGCTTATAATAGTCATATCCATTACTGGCCGCCGCATGGATTTCCGGCAGGTGCTTGCGAAATTCGTCTATCAGGACCCCGATCCTACCTACATAAATACCTGCATTCCACATAAAGCGGCCGGTTTGTATGTAAGTTTGGGCCAGTTCGGCATCGGGTTTCTCATAAAAGGCGTTGACCTGATAAACCTCTCCGATATTGCCTACTTCCCATTTTGTTTTTTCGATGTAGCCGTATCCGGTTTCCGGACGGTCGGGCTGAATGCCGATGGTTACGATGTGACCGCTGGCTGCAGCCTGTCTGGCCTTCTTAAGGCTGTCGCTGAACACATGCTCGTTCAGTATATGATGATCGGCCGGAAATATGCCCAGAACTTCATCGCTTTTCTGGGCATACTGCGATAAAACCATACCAACCGCTGGTGCGGTATTTTTTCCTTCGGGTTCACTCATCACTTCTATTTGATCCCGATCCTCACGGCTGTTGACCAGCCGGTTGATTGAAGCCAGCAAATCATCGCCGGTAATGATGATGATTTTAGTGCAACCGGCTTGTTTGAGACGATCGATGGTATGATCGAGCATAGATTTATTGCCCACCAATTTGCAGAATTGCTTGGGATGTTGGTTGCGGCTTTCCGGCCACAGGCGTACGCCCCGGCCGCCTGCCAAGATCGCTGCTATCATGATAACCTCCAACAGTCTAGAGTTTTGTCATGGATGCCAAATGATACCTATCCCCAAAGAGTATTGGTTTATTTTCTCCTTTTATTGACATATTGATTCAGTTATTCATTGCAGTATGCGGCAATTGCAAGTCTATTGCACATTCAGCTGCAAGTAAGGCGATTGCTATCCCTCACCGGGGTGTAAAAACTTTTTGGCTTTGATCCATTTGCATAGCAAAAGGCCCTTTTATTTGTTCGGGCCTAGGCCCGTAAAATTGGTAAAAAGTGCAAGGAATGCGCCCGTTAAACAGTTTCCTGCGTTTATCGGCTTTCCGGCCCATAACCTTTTCCAGGCCTTGATACGGGGTCAATATATAGGCTGACCAGGTATTCAAGTGGGCCCATGATTTGGCCAGATCCTGATAAACGCTTTTAATCTGCTTGTCATCAAGCAGCCTCTCCCCATAAGGCGGGTTGCAGATCAGATATCCGTAGTGGAATGGGGACTTAAGCTCCCGGACCGCCCCGGTTCTAAAGCTGATCTGTTTTGCTATCCCGGCTCGCAACGCGTTAGACCTGGCCAGCTTGATGCAACTGCGATCGATGTCAAAACCCTCAATGCCCAAATCATTATAAATCTTCACGCTGTCCAGAGCTTCCTGCCGGGCCTGAGACCATATCCTGGGGCTGAATTGCGGCCAGTGTTCGGCATCGAAACTGCGCCGCAACCCCGGAGCGATGTTGCAGGCTATCATGGCCGCCTCAATTGCGATAGTGCCTGATCCGCAAAAAGGATCTATGAGGGGTCTGTCTTTTTTCCAGCGGCTCAAGGAAACCATGGCAGCCGCCAGGGTCTCTTTGAGCGGGGCTTCCCCCTGTTCTTTGCGATAACCGCGTTTATGCAGTCCCGCTCCACTGCAATCCATGGTGATGCTCACATTGTCTTCTAATATGGAAACCTCCAGCTGATAAAGCGGACCGTCTTCAGCAAACCATTTCTGCGGGTAGGATTGTTTGAGTTTTTCCACGGTGGCTTTTTTTACTATCGCCTGACAATCAGACACGCTATAGAGCTGAGATTTGATAGTCTTGCCATTTACCGGAAAACGGGCGTTTTTGGGAAGCCAGTCCTGCCAGGGCAAAGCCCGGGTGCCTTCAAACAGTTCATCGAAGCTGCGGGCTGAAAAGCGCCCTACCTCTATAAGCAAGCGATCCGCGCTGCGCAGCCACAGGTTGCAGCGCGCCGCCGCATCTGCTCCGGCGAGAAAAGCAACCCGCCCGTTTTCCACCTTTACTTCGGTATATCCCAGTTGTTTTAATTCGTAAGCCACAATCGCTTCCAGGCCAAAGGCCGCAGTGGCGATATAGCGGATATCCTGCATAAACAAATTCCACCCTGAGGTCAATTTATACTATTGTACTATATTTTGCAGGCAGGCCAAAAAACCAGGCTTGAATATGCTGCTTAAAATGTGTAGTATCGAGGATAAACTAATTATGGTATTTATTTAAGGAGGCTTCCATGAAGATAGCTTTGCAGCGGCCCAACTTCAGCAAATGGATAGAGCGCATCACCTGGCAGGACTTACTGGGGATTGTAATCGGCTCGCTCATTGCGGCGGCGGGGATTCAATGCATATTGGTGCCGGCTAATCTGCTGACTGGCGGCGTGACCGGGCTCGCTATCCTATTGCGCTATTCCACCGGAATCGAGGTGGGGATTTGGATCCTGCTATTGAACATACCCATATTTCTGGCCGGGTATCGTTTCATCAGTTCCCGCTTTACCATCTATAGCCTGTTAGGGGTTTTGGCTCTGGCGGGATTTCTGTATGTGTTCAAATATTTTCCCTTCCTAATCGGGGATCCGCTGCTTTCGGCCTTATTAGGCGGTGTATTGAGCGGATTGGGATTGGGGATTATTTTTCGCAGCAAAGCCTCCTCGGGTGGGACTGATATCATAGCCATTATTGTGAAGCGGTTGTGGGGCTTCAATATTGGGCAAACCTCATTGGTCTTGAATATTTTTGTAGTAGGGTTGTTGGCACTGGTAATCGATATCAGTGTAGCCATGTATTCCGCCATTGC
>NZ_DIPG01000086.1:8442-14314 GCF_002426325.1 Syntrophomonas sp. UBA5494
TGATTATTTCTCCTCATTATGAGGAAATCGCCCACGCCATTCTGCACCATTTACACCGCGGCTGTACTTATCTGCCCGCCCAGGGCGCTTACTCCGGACAGAATGAGATGCTAATCCTAGTGACCGTAGGCAGAATGCAGCTGCCGCGCTTGAAAGAGATGGTATTTGCCATAGATGAATCCGCCTTTATGATTATTACCAATAGTATAGAAGTTTATGGCCGGGGCTTTAAAGTCAGGAGCGAGTATTAAAAGTAAAATACTTATCGGCATAATCCGGTTACTTGGGGCGCTAAAATAAGGAGATCATTTGAATTAATGTAAATGTCGATTTTTTACGATGTTAATTAAAGTAAAATATCTTTGGTGTGAGGGAGGCATCTGTGATGGATATAATTAATCGCCTGATATATGAGGAAGAAGGGCAGGGTATGGCAGAATATGTAATGATCTGTATGTTTATAGCCATTGTTGCCATGGTAGGCTACCAATTTCTCGGTCAGGCTCTTAATACCAAAGTCAATACTATTGGTGGCAGTTTTTCATAATATTAAGGGTAGTATATGTTGGTGATGCTCATTGAACTGCTTTGCCCAGAGTAAACGGGGATACCGTCCTGTGGGGACTTTCTCACCTGGGCTGCTCCTCCGCTGTTGGTTTCGGTTACTTCGTAAGTCCCCGGAGCCAGTTCCACCGATATGGTCTGCCCGGCTTGTATGCTTCTTCTTATACTGCCGTTAGCCCCGCTGATGTTAATCTCAAAGGCAGCTCCTTGCGGAGCCGGTCCTTCCACATTTTTGGTAATCTGCAGCGTACCTTTCACCGGTGCCGGGAAACGGTTGTTTATAGTCAGATAAACGCTTTGCCCGGAAGCTATAGATATATTCCCTTCGATGGATTTGCTGTAAGATAAGGCCCCGCCGTTTTGGGATTCCGTCACCTGATAAGTTCCCGGCGGCAGGGATACTGCCACACTCTCCCCAGCCCTTAAGCTGTTGCGGCTCACTTCCCGGTTATTATCAACATCATTGACTACAAACTCATAAACCGCACCTGCCGGGGCGGCTCCGGTAGTTTTTATACCTACCACCAGCTTGCCCGGGTTAGGCAAGAGGTTAACCGATATGTTGGTAGGTTTGATAGGCCCAATACAATACACCGCTCCGCTCCAGCATTCCTTCTGGTTAATATCACTGGCCGGATTGATCAGTCTGAACATATAGTTGCCTGCTTTGGGGTTGGGGTTTTCCTCCGGGTTGTAGCGCAGAGTGAACATCTCCCCGGGTTTGAGGGCGGGGATCTCACCGCCTGTTAAAGGCGTGTTGCCGGCCGGACTGCCTGCTTCAGTATAATAAACCTCCCACTTCACCGGCTGCGAGGTATCGGTGCTGTTTTTGGAGTTGACCACCATAGCATAGACCTGGCCGATGCCTTGCTCCAGTTCAACTGTTTCAGCGGGCAGGTAAACGAAATAATAGTTTTCCGGGTTTTCAACTTTGACCTGATAGCTGCCCGGTTCCAGATCCTTCTGGAATTTATCCCCGTTTTTCATCACCGTGTTTGCGATTCGGGAGCCGCCCTGATAAATGCCTAAATCGAAAGTCTTATTCGCTAGAGACGCCGCATCAGCAGAATATGTCAGGTCGATCCTGCTCATAGGCAGGGTGCCCAATTCCGCGAAGGCCAGTGCATAGCCCTGGATAATTTGTTCTTTGGGTTGAGGCTTTGCACAACCAGCGATAGTCAAAATGCAAAACATCAATAAAGCCAATAGCAGGCATTTAACCACGTCTTTTCTCATAAAAGCCGGACCCTCCCAGATTTCGGGAAAAAATTAGCTTGCAGCCATTTATTCCATATTCCTATAATAACTTTAAACTGCAATATATGGCAATATCGATGAGATTATTGTGCTTTTATCAGGTAAAATGACTAATTATTGTAGAAATATGTGATAAAATGAATCCTTTGTCCTATATTGGAGTAGTCAATTTTATTACGATATTAATAACGGGTTGACTGCCTTATTTTCCCTCTTCTATTACCTCCGCTGTAGCCGAGCCGATTTTTGCCTCAGGGTCCGGTAAATACCGCCTTAATATTACAAAATTCGGCTAGGCAGAGTTTTGATGATGTGGGAAAATAAAGCTATAGTTGTATTTTTTTGCAGAGGAGGTGAAAGGATGCTAAACACTCTGAAAAGACTGGTCCTTGAAGAAGAAGGACAGGGTATGGCTGAGTATGCATTGATTTTGGTCTTCATAGCACTCGTATGTATCATTGGTTATCAGGCATTAGGCAAGAATATTAATAACACTGTAACGAAAATTAAGTTTGATGGAACCACCTAGAAAACCGTACCTAAGAGTATCTATGCACGATGCTGCAGGGATCGGTTATGCCCTGTTTCATAACAGGGCATAACCGGGTTCGGTTACATTTATGTTAAGGAGACAATTATTATAAGCGATATCAACTTTTTGTTGGGTGATTTAATATTATTGCTGTTGCTTTTCTTAGCGGTAATATATGATCAACGAGAACAACGGATACCCAATGTTTTGGCTTTTACTGGGTTAATCTTGGGGATAATTTGGAACATATATATAGGCGGTTTGCCAGGAGCAATATTATCCATTAAGGGTTTGGCGTTAGGAATTGGTTTGCTCTTTATCCCATTTGCTTTGGGGGGAATGGGAGCTGGTGATGTGAAGCTACTCGGAGTGGTTGGAGCTTTTAAAGGAGGATTGTTTGCATTCCAAACCTTTATTGCAATGGCGCTGTGGGGCGGGCTAATAGCAATTACTTTATTAATTAAAAGGAGGCAATTAGGGAAAACCCTAGGCCGTTTATGGGCACTCTTACTATTACACCTATTCAAGGTAATCAAGATGCAGGATGCAATTAAATCCCATAATACCGGAGTATGCTTTCCCTATGCTTTGGCCATTGCCCTTGGCGCTATGAGTGCTTATCTAATAAAGTGGTGAAGAAATGAAACGTATGATTAGGAACCTATTTTGTTCAAACAACGCCCAGAGTATGGTTGAGATGGCGATAATGCTGCCGCTACTTCTGCTAATACTTTTTGCAATAATAGAATTTGGTTTATTAGCCGGAGGCTATATGATTATCCATGATTTAGCCAGGGACGGTGTGCGATATGGTGTGGTAGGCATGTCAGATGAGAAAATAAAGGACTTCATTGCAAAAGATGAATACAATAACGATTCGTTCCTTAATATTGAGAACAGCGACATTACGATAACACCAGCTACTCGAAAAGTAGGCGAGCCACTCAAAGTAAAGATAAACTATGATATGAAAATTAGCACCCCGTTTATCGGCAAAATTATAGAGGATAAGCCGGGTTATAAGACTCTTTCGGCGGAATATATTATGCGTGTCGAAAAGCTACCACCTCCACCCGCTACATAATTATCGCGATTGGGAAGGAGATGTCTATGAAAAAGATTTTCAAGGTACTTTTTAAGGATGATTCCGGAGCAGTAATGGTGTTGGTAGCTATAGCCTTGCTTGTTCTTCTAGGTTGCATGGCTCTGGTCATAGACGCTGGAGTAGTGTATGCAGAACGTATGAAGGCCTCCAATGCCGTCGATGCTGCGGTGCTTGCTGGAGTGCGCGAATTACCTTCAAGCGCTTTATTAGCCAGGCAAAAAGCTGAAGAATATGCACAGAACAACGGACTAGAACCTTCAGATCCGGATAACGGTATCCAGGGTCAGGTGAGTTTTGATATTGACCCGTCGCCACAACCTAAATGGATAAAAGGTATTGTAGATTACGAAAAGCCGATGTTGTTTGCCCGCATTTTTAATATTGATATTGCTGAAATAAAGCCTTCTGCCAAAGCTATGGTAGGAGTTGCAGGCGGTGTTTCGCCTGGTTCGGGAGTGGTTCCACTTGGAGTAAAAGAGGGAACTTTTTCAGTTGGCGAACAAACCGTTCTCAAATGGAGAGGCGGTGGTGGTACTAATGGATGGTATGGATGCTTGGACTTAGATACAGATGCCTTAACCGGAGATAAAAGTGGTGGCGGTGCAGATACTTATCGGGAGTATTTAAAAAACGGATATGATAAATGGTTGTATATAAAAGACTGCAAGTATGTAGAAACGGGATCAATGCAAGGTCCAACAGATACCGGAATTCAAACCCGTATGACAAGTTGCGCCAACCATTGCGGTACTACGCCAGTTTGTACGGCAGAAAATCATAAAGAAGATTGTCCCCGAGTTGTTATTGTGCCAGTTGGAACAGCTTCCGGCGATCCAGGTTCAAACAACAAATTCACAATCACCGGATTTGGGGCTTTCTTTATTGAATCAAAAGAAGAAGTTCAAGATACCATAGATGGGAATAAGACTAAAAATATCCACTTAACCGGTACTTTCCTTAAAGTTGTAGTGCCTGGAGAGATTAGTACTGGTGTTAATGACTTTGGCGTTTATTCGTACCAAATGTGTGAATAATCGCGCGGATTTGAGTTTGTATTTGATATTGAAGGGAGCCGGGAGGTTTGTTTAAAGGAGTAAAAAAGTACTGGTTTATTTCGATTCTGTGTGGCTTAATTGCTGCGGCTTTATTTTACGTTTTCCTGCAGCAGGTGGAGGAGCAATACCGCCCCGACGATCTGGTGACGGTAGTTAAGGCTGCTCAACCCATAGCGGCGGATGAAGTGATCAGGCTGGAACAGCTTATGACCGCAGAAGTGCCCGCTCAATATGCCCATCCCAACGGGGTTCGGGATACAGCTCAAGTGGTAGGCAAGATTTCTACAACCGATATAGCTGCCGGTGAGGAAATAATTAAGGAGAAATTGGTGGGCGAAAAAGAAAAAGTTGGCCGCCTGGCTTATAAAGTTCCTTTAAATAAACGTGCAGTTGCCATAAGTATTGATGAGACTTCAGCGGTTTCCTTTAATGTGCAGGCCGGAGACCATGTCGACGTTATGGCTACACTTGATATAACCGATCCGGCTGGAGGTGCCTCCTCCGCCGCTTTATTTGTGCTGCAGGATATTGAAGTCTTGTCAGTTGGAGCAAAAGGAGCCGCTGCTGATCAAAAAAATGGCGGTGCGGCTAAAACACTAACACTGGCAGTAAGCCCTGATCAAGCCCGTCCTCTGGTTCTAGCCACTGAACGGGGCGAGATCAGGTTGCTGCTCAGATCTCCGGTGGACGATTCCCAATATGTCCTGCCTCCCTTCAGAATGAACAACTTTATACAACCTTAGTTAAATAATCAATAGGTCATTATTATAGATGAGTATGGATACGAGAGGTGAAGTTTTTGAAAACCATAAGGGTGCTGATGGCAAGCGCAGATCCCGAAATCCGGGGTTATTTACTAAACATATTGGAAAGCGATCATGACATCGATGTGATTGGGGAAGCAGGGCAGGCCGGTGAGCTTCTGGAGATGATGCCTACTGCAAACCCGGAAATACTTATATTGGACGAGAACCTGGCTGAGGCTGACAGCCTGAGTCTAGCGGCTGATCTTAAGCTGAGATACCCTCCTATCCAGGTGATCCTTATAGCGGAACAGGAAGACTTAAAGCTCTTCAAAAGAGCCATGCAATCCGGTGTCCGCCAAATTATACTGCGTTCTGTGGAGGCCGGTGAACTTCTCGGTTCGGTCAAAGATATTGCGGAGGGCTACAGGCGCAGTGTTGAAAACCTGCGAGAGCAATCTGAACCTGGCAAGGATTCCGCCGCTCCCGGTAAAGCGCAGCCGCAATTAAAGGCCTCACAGATTATAACTGTCTTCGGAAATAAAGGCGGTATTGGCAAGAGCCTTATTGCCTGCAATCTGGCAGTAGCCGCTGCAACGCGCTACAAAGATCAGGT
>NZ_DIPG01000086.1:14508-16226 GCF_002426325.1 Syntrophomonas sp. UBA5494
GGCGAACTGACGGCTGATCTGGTCGACGAATACTTTTATGAGCGCAGCGGGGTTAAGGTTTTGGCTGCGCCCCATAAGCCTGAACTGGGTGAACTGGTAACTTCCTTCGGAGCCGAGACCGTGCTAAAACTGTGCAGGAAGATGTATACCTATACTTTCCTTGATACCCCTACCTTCCTGGACGATACTACGCTCACCGCCCTGGAAATGTCGGATGTGGTTTTACTTTTGATATCTCTGGATATACCGACCATCAAAAACATAAAAAAAGGCATTGATGTATTAGATTCTCTGAAGCTGCTGCCCCGAACCAAATTGATTCTTAACCGCTCGTCATCACTATCGGTAGGCCTTGAACCCCAGGATGTAGAACAGGTTCTGGGCATGAAGATTGCAGCTTCTATCCCCAGCGATTTTAAGATGACCGTGTCATCCATCAACCGGGGCATGCCGTTCTACAACATGAGCCCAAGGCCCCCATATCCAGGAGCATTGTTGAATTGTTCGATCTAATCGATAAGGCTAAATAAAGTAATAAGTAAGGTTGGATGCGTAATGTCACTATTGAGCAGATTGCAAAACGATCAGGTTGTAAGTCCTGTTATAACCAAGGAGGCCGCCACATCCCGCTACCTGGATATTGTTTACCGCATACACCGGGAGATAATCCGCGAAATGGGGCAGGAATCCTTAAATAACCGCAAGCGCGAAGATATTGAGAGTAAGATTCGCGGCATCTCTGATACCATTTTCGAGAGTGAATACGACAACCTGCCGCGCAGCGAAAGAGAAGTCATTCTTAATCAGGTTATCGACGAGGTCCTGGCATATGGGCCTTTGAGCCCGTTATTGAGAGACGACAGCATATCAGAAATCATGGTAAATGGTCCTAAGCAGGTCTTTGTGGAAAGGCGCGGTAAAATTGAAAAGGTAAAAGTCGTCTTTCGGGATAATTTGCACTTACATACGGTTATTGAGAGAATAATCTCTCCCTTGGGACGCCGCCTGGATGAGAGCTCGCCCATGGTAGACGCCAGACTTCCTGATGGATCCCGTGTAAATGCTATAATACCTCCCCTGGCCATTAACGGGTGTGTCCTGACCATACGCAAATTCTCCAAAAATCTACTGAAAACTGCCGATTTGATCAGAAACAATACCATGAGTTCTCATATGGCCAAATTCCTGGAAGCCTGTGTTAAAGGCCGCATGTCCATGATTGTTTCAGGCGGCACCGGCGCTGGGAAAACCAGTACCTTAAATATAATATCCGGCTTCATTCCTCACGATGAAAGGATCATTACTATAGAAGACTCGGCTGAATTGGTCTTAAACCAGGAACATGTGGTGACACTGGAGACCCGCCCTTCAAATATCGACAACCGGGGTGAGGTATCTATCCGTGACTTAGTGCGCAACTCCCTGCGCATGCGCCCTGACCGCATTGTGGTCGGCGAGGTGCGCGGCGGTGAGGCCTTGGACATGCTGCAGGCCATGAACACCGGTCATGACGGTTCTCTTTCCACGGCTCACGCCAACTCCCCGCGGGATATGTTATCCCGCCTCGAAACCATGGTCTTGATGGCGGGTATGGAAATGCCGATGAAAGCCATCCGGGAGCAGATCGCCTCGGCTATTGATTTTATCGTCCATCAGAGCCGAATGTCAGACGGCACCCGGAAAATAACCCATATCACTGAAGTGGTGGGGATGGAGAC
>NZ_DIPG01000086.1:16321-16758 GCF_002426325.1 Syntrophomonas sp. UBA5494
ACTGAAGTGGTGGGGATGGAGACCGACATTATCACTTTGCAGGATATCTTTATCTTTGATCAGACCGGAATCGATGAGCGCGGCAGGGTGCAGGGCCGACACCGGGCTACCGGCATCAAACCCAAATGTTTGGATAAATTGAAAACCGCTGGTATTATCATCCCGGACGAGTTTTTTGCATAAAGGCTACTGAAAGGGGAGGACAAGGTTAGGTGCAATATCTAATAATTGTATTTGTTTTTCTTGCAGTGGTCTTTGCCTTTAATGGGCTAAAAAGACAGTTCTCTCATCGTGATCTGTACAGAGAAAGGCTGCAATCGGTACTAGGTCAGGATGACTCTGAATCTGTTAGCAACCGGGCTTCGCTAAAGGATATGTTCAGTTCCATGATGAAGTCGGTTTCATCCCTTTTTGCCGCCCGATCATTTACAGCCAAT
>NZ_DIPG01000095.1:0-2675 GCF_002426325.1 Syntrophomonas sp. UBA5494
TTGGCCCGTTCAGCAAATCCTTTGACCGAAGATTCCTCTTCTTCGGCCAGGGCCTCTTCGTCTTCGATGCTATAAAGGGTTCCCAAGGTACTTACCACCACTTCCTTGGCGCCAAAACCAGCCACCAGGGCCACGCCGGTTTTCCAATCAAAGCCCAGGGGTCTAAACACCGGCTCTATAGCCTTGCCCACTTGTCCGGCATAGCTGTTTTCCAGCTGAACGGTGGCGTCTTCGTAGGGCTGCCTCTGACTATCGGTGGTGGGAAAAGTAAATAAAGCCCACATCACAATGGATATCATCAAGATGATGGTACCGGCCTTTTTCACGTAAAGCCAGGTTCGTTCCCACATATGGATCAGAATATTTTTTATCGTAGGCATTTGATAAGTCGGTAATTCCATAACGAAAGGCTCGGTTTCACCGGGCAAGAGCCAGGTGCGAAAAACCCGGGCCATAATAATCGCCAGGCAAATGCCGATCATATATATGGAGAACAATATGTTCCCTCCCATTTGCGTGGGGAAAAAGGCGGCAATCAGCAGACTGTAAACCGGCAGCCGCGCCCCGCAGCTCATCAGAGGAGTAACCAGCATGGTCACCAGACGATCACGGGGATTCTCCAGAGTGCGGCTGGCCATCAGCGCAGGCACCGAGCAGCCGAAACCAATCAACATGGGGACAAAAGACTTGCCATGCAGGCCGGCTTTGTGCATCACCTGGTCCATGACAAAGGCGGCTCGGGCCATGTAACCGGTTCCTTCCAGGAAGGCGATGCCCAGGAAGAGCAGCAGAATGTTGGGCAAAAAGACGATGACTCCGCCTACCCCGCCTACGATGCCGTCCACCAGCAGAGAACGCAGCAGGCCGTCTGCCATATTGGCATTCAGCCAGTCGCCCAAAGCGGATACTCCGGAATCGATCCAATCCATGGGAGGAGCTCCCAGGGTGAAAGTCATTTGGAACAGCAGCCACATCATGCCCAGGAATAAGGGTATACCCAACACGCGATTTAAAAGAACATTATCGATTTTCTCCGTCACGGTTGCCTTGTCCAGAAGGGCTCTCTGACAAACTTCGCGGCAAATCCCGCGAACATAAGCATAGCGGTCTTCCACCAACGCTATTTCCGGTTCATCGTTGGTGAGATTCTTAATACGCTGACGGCTTTGCTCAACTTCGCGCATGAAATCCGGACCGATCTTCCAGGCTGAAATTTGCCGGCCTACTTCCTGGTCATTTTCCAGAAGCTTGATGAGCAGCCAGCGGAAGGGCATGGTGGAGAGTTCGGTACCGGCTTCTACTCCAGCTGCGGCTTCCGCGGCCACAGGTTGGGGAGGCTGTAATTGCTCCTGCAGTCGAGCCAGCTCATCCTCAATTTCCGGACGGTAGCGCCCTTGTCTTTCCTGGGCCTTGGTCTGCCCGGAGTCGTAATTGACTATCTCCTCCAGGATATCCCGGATGCCCTCGTTTTTGCTCCCCACAGCCCGTACGACCGGTATCCCCAGGAGCTGTGAAAGCAGGCCGTGATTTATTTTAACCTGGTTTTTCTCGGCGACATCCGACATATTCAGTACCAGTATCACCGGAACCTCTAATTCTTTTAACTGCATAGTCAGGTAGAGGTTGCGCTCCAGGTTGGAAGCATCAACAATATCAACTAAGATATCGGGCTTTTCATTAATAATAACCTGACGGGCCACCACCTCATCCGGCGAGTAGGCGGAAAGTCCGTAGGTCCCAGGCAGATCGATCACGGTAATATCATGATCCTTATATTTTACCCGGCCTTCTTTTCTTTCCACGGTTACGCCCGGATAGTTGCCCACATGCTGACGGGCGCCGGTCAAGGCGTTGAATATGGTGGTTTTCCCTGAGTTGGGATTACCGGCCAGGGCAATGACAATGTTTTTTCGGTTCATCTTCTATTTCCTCCAGTTATGATTCCAGGATAATGGTATTGGCTTCTTCCTTGCGCAGAGACAAGTGAAAACCCTGGCTTTTAACCTCTACCGGATCGCCCAGAGGGGCATAGCGCTCCATCATAAGCTCCACCCCGGGCACCAGTCCCATTTCCGTTATGCGCCGGCGGATGATGCCGTGTCCGGTAACGGCCTTAATTCGGGCGCTCTCTCCAGGAGTCAAGTCTTTCAAAGTTCGGGTCATAGCTTTCATCTCCATTCTTCATATAAAATCCACTCTTTTTATACATGGCTTCTATTTTGTTATCCATCAGGGCGGTGGTTTGTTAGGAGTCCTGCTTGGGGCCTGGCTCCGCGCTGGCCTCCGGCCACTCGCGGACGGGGCAGGAGCTGGAGGAGCACATTCCACAGTCGCAAGAATTTTTTCTCGGTACACCGCTTGCCGTATCCATTAATCTTTTGACCTTAAAGCCGATGGCAATCAGGGCCAGCAGGAGAATTGCATATAAAATAAATTTTTCCACGGATATCACCCCTTTGAAAGTTAGCATTGGCTAACTTTTTATTTAAATAATAAACGCCACCACATATCTAAAATGATAATGATTATCAATATTATGATAGTCGATAGTTTTATCTTATGTCAATATATTTTTTAGACTAAAGCGCACCGGGGAGAACACGCCGCACCGGCTATTACAGGAATGCACTGCATCGGCAAAGATACCGAAAGATTCATCAACCTTTTCGGCCTGC
>NZ_DIPG01000095.1:2865-6273 GCF_002426325.1 Syntrophomonas sp. UBA5494
GGGCTGAATTACTGGGAAACACTAGGACTATAGGCGCAGGATGGGGCTTACTCCATCCTGTTAACTTTTTCAAAAGGGCTGAAAAAGGACAAAATACTTCGTTTGGATCATCCCCAGACATAATTTCTGGGATATGGCAAAACAGGCCTCGTTGTATCCCCTTATATGGTGGTATATACTGTATATAGTGTGAAGAGCAATTAGCACACCATATATATTGTGGTTGAAACAAGGAGGAAATGGTTTGAGCATTACAAAAATTCGCAAAAGGGATGGCCGGGTGGTGCCATTCGAAAAACAAAAAATCGTCAATGCAATATTTCAGGCCGCCAAAGCGGTAGGCGGCCGCGATATTCAAATTGCCCAAACCCTGGCGGATAAAGTAGCGGAACTGGCGGAATATCAAAGCCTGGATGATTACGAGATCCTTTCGGTGGAAGAGATTCAGGATCTGGTGGAAAAGGTCCTGGTCAAAAACGGCCATTACAAAACTGCCAAAGCTTACATTCTCTACCGCAAACAGCATGAGATGCTGCGCGATACCAGGCAGCTATTAGAGAGCAACGAGATCGTCAACAAATACCTGGATCGCAGCGACTGGCGCGTCAAAGAAAACTCCAACATGAATTTCAGCCTGCAGGGCATGAATTTCCATATCTCCTCTATAGTTACCAGCCAGTACTGGCTGAATCAGATCTACACCCCACAGATGAAGACCGCCCAGGAGAGCGGGGATTTCCATATGCATGACCTGGGCATTCTGGCGGTATACTGCGTGGGCTGGGATTTGCAGGATTTGATCCGGGAAGGCTTTAAAGGCACCCGCGGCAAGGTGGCCAGCAAGCCGGCCAAGCATTTCCGCACCATTCTGGGCCAGATCGTCAACTTCTTCTACACTTTGCAGGGCGAGGCAGCCGGAGCACAGGCATTTTCCAACTTCGATACCCTCCTGGCTCCCTTCATCTATTACGACAATTTAAGCTATGAACAGGTCAAACAGAGCCTGCAGGAATTTATTTTCAATGTCAACGTGCCTACCCGGGTGGGATTCCAGACCCCGTTTACCAACATCACCATGGACCTCAAGGTTCCTGGTTCCTTCAAGGATCAGGCCGCCATTATCGGCGGACAGCTGATGGAAAAGAACTATGGCGAATTCCAGAAGGAGATGGATATGCTCAACCAGGCTTTCGCCGAGGTGATGATGGAAGGCGATGCCGAGGAGCGGGTTTTCACCTTCCCCATCCCCACCTACAACATCACCGCCGACTTCGACTGGAAGAATCCGGCTTATGACCGCATCTGGGAGATGACCGCCAAATACGGCATCCCTGGGTTTTCCAATTATATCAACTCGGATATGGATCCGGAAGATGCCCGCAGCATGTGCTGCCGACTGCGTTTAGACAACCGCGAACTGCGCCGCCGCGGCGGGGGGCTGTTCGGCTCCAACCCCTTGACCGGCTCTATCGGCGTGGTGACCATCAATATGCCCCGCATCGGCTACCTGGCCAAGAATGAAGCTGATTATTTTGAGAGGCTGGCGTGCGTCATGGACCTGGCCAAAGACAGCCTGGAGATCAAGCGCAAGGTGTTGGAAAACCTGACCGATTCCGGGCTTTATCCCTATTCGCACTTCTACCTGCGCAATGTCAAAGAGGCCAGCGGCAGGTATTGGGTGAACCATTTCTCCACCATCGGTCTGGTAGGAATGAACGAATCCTGCCTGAACTTCCTGGGTCAGGATATCGCCAGCCCGGCCGGGCATGCCTTCGCTGTCAAAGTATTGCAGTTCATGCGCGACCGCATCAGCACCTATCAGGATGAGACCGGCAGCCTGTTCAATTTGGAAGCCACTCCGGCTGAAGGGGTGAGCTACAGCCTGCCGCAGAAAGACCGCAGGCTGTATCCGGAGATCATCGTGGCCAACAACGAAGCGGTGAAGCAAGGAGCCGAACCGTTTTACACCAATTCCACCTTCCTGCCGGTAGGATATACCGATGATCTTTGGGAAGCCATGAAGCTGGAAGACCCGCTGCAAACACTGTATACCGGGGGAACCACCTTCCACATTTTCCTGGGCGAAGCCCTGCCGGATGTGGGAGCGGTCCAGAATTTGATCAAAAAGGCCTGCGAGCAGTTCCATATGCCTTACTACTATATTTCCCCGACCTTCAGCATTTGCCCTGAACACGGCTATATCCGGGGCGAGCATTTCGAATGCCCCTATTGCCAGGAGAGCGGCAAGGAGACCTCCTGCGAGGTGTATTCACGGGTGGTGGGCTATCTGCGCCCGGTAGATCAGTGGAATGAAGGCAAACAGCAGGAGTTTAGGAACCGGCAGACCTACAAGGTTGGCTAGAGCATCTGCGGCAGTACTCTATATCGAATGAATGCGGAGTTTTGAGGCATGAGATTTGCAGGTTTTTTAAAACAGAGTCTGGTGGACTACCCCGGGAAAATAGCCGCGGTGCTATTTACCCGGGGCTGTAATTTGCGCTGCCCTTACTGCCACAACGGGCACCTCCTGGTCAAACCGGGGCGTACCGAAAATAATGACCTGGATCTGGACATTTTGCTGGGATTCCTGCAAGAACGCGCCGGTTTTTTGGACGGGGTGGTGATCACCGGGGGCGAGCCCACCCTCAATCCCGGCCTGCCCGAGGCCTGCCAGGCCATAAAAGCCCTGGGATACCTGGTGAAGCTCGATACCAACGGCACTCGTTATGAGGTTTTAAAGAGCCTGATCGAGGGGGGCCTGGTGGATTATGTGGCCATGGACCTCAAAGCCCCCCTGGAATACAAGGATTACCTGGAGGTGTGCGGGCGGCTCAGCCGGGAGGACTTCCTCAATATACGCAACAGCGTGCATTTACTGAAAGAAGCCCCCATCGAGGTGGAATTCAGAACCACGGTGGTGCCGCTTTACCACAATGCGGATGACCTGCTCCAGATCGGGTCAGCCATTGCAGGAGCAGAGCTCTATACCCTGCAGCAGTTCAACCCCCGCCAGACACTGGAACCCGGACTCCGCTCCAGCAGGCCTTACCGCCCCCAGGAACTGCAGGAAATGGCGGCCCGGCTCCGGCCCCTGGTAGCGAGGGTGCGGGTAGTCAATGCGTGAAAAGCGGCGGAAGTCTTGGTATCAGGCGCAGAGTACTCTATAATTAAGTAGTTAAAGCTCAAGGAACAGGGGTGTTGATATGAAATTGTGGGGTGGCCGCTTTACCAAAGAGAGCGACCTGTTAACCGAGGACTTTAATGCCTCCGTCGCGGTGGACGGCCGTATGTACCGCCAGGACATAGCGGGGAGCATAGCCCACGCTGCCATGCTGGCCAGGCAGGGGATAATTGACGAAGAGGAAAAAGATAAGATTGTGGCCGGCTTGCAGGAGATCCTGGCAGAGC
>NZ_DIPG01000095.1:6285-6420 GCF_002426325.1 Syntrophomonas sp. UBA5494
GGAGCTGGACCAGGGCCGGCTGGAATTCACCGTAGTCGCAGAAGACGTGCATATGAATATTGAAACCTTCCTGATTGCCAGGATCGGCGAGGTAGGCAAGAAGCTTCACACCGCCCGCAGCCGCAATGATCAGGT
>NZ_DIPG01000095.1:6496-7287 GCF_002426325.1 Syntrophomonas sp. UBA5494
AGCCGCAACGACCAGGTCGCTCACGATGTGCGCCTTTATTTAAAAGATGAGATTGGCGAGGTTAAAAGACTCCTGCTGGAACTGGAACAAACCCTGGTAAATCTGGCATCCGAGCATTTACATACCGTCATGCCGGGCTACACCCATATGCAAAAGGCCCAGCCCATAACCCTGGCCCACCATCTTTTGGCCTATTTTGAGATGCTGCGCCGGGATGTGGAGCGTTTGGAGGATGGCGTGAAGAGGGCCAATGCCATGCCGCTGGGCTCCGGGGCCCTGGCTGGCACCGGCTTTAACCTGGACCGGGAATTTGTAAAAGAGCAGCTGGAGCTTGACATCATCACCCGCAACAGCCTGGACGCTGTCAGCGATCGCGATTTCGCCCTGGAATTCTGCAGCTTCGCCAGTATACTGATGATGCACCTATCGCGCTTTTCGGAGGAACTGATCCTCTGGTCCAGCGAGGAATTCGGCTTCATCGAGCTGGACGACGCTTATACCACCGGGTCCAGTATCATGCCGCAAAAAAAGAATCCGGATCTGGCCGAGCTGGTGCGCGGTAAAACCGGCCGGGTGTACGGGGATCTGATTGCACTTCTGACCTTGATGAAAGCGCTTCCTTTAGCTTATAACAAAGACATGCAGGAGGACAAAGAAGCCCTGTTCGACGCTATGGATACGGTTAAGAAATGCCTTATGGTCTATGAACCCATGCTGAGGACGGCCCGCTTCAGGACTGAGAAAATGCTTGAGGCCGCCCGGGGCGGATTCACCAATGCCACCGACCTGGC
>NZ_DIPG01000095.1:7525-10923 GCF_002426325.1 Syntrophomonas sp. UBA5494
GAAGCGGATATATACAATTACCTGGATATCAAGGCCTGTGTTCAGAGACGCTCCGTGCCTGGCGGACCCTCATCTTTGGCCGTGAATCGGGCTTTGGAGGAAGCCTTCTCCTGGTTGGGAAGTATGCATGAAAAAACGTCTTGGTAAACCTGGAAAAATATTTATAAACAAAAGCACATATCGTTGGATGAAACATATTGCGGCTGTCTTCGCGGGCAGCCTTTTTATATAAACTTTTGCTTAGAGCCGGCATTCTAACGGAACCAGGTCTTACGCGACAGCCGATAAGCATTGGCTATCCTGAGGATTTCATTCCGGGGCTGTCTTTTAGTGGAGTTATCGGGGCAACTGCGGCTTTTCTTCCGGGGACAGCCGTTTTTTGCCGCGGGAGCGATAATGGGGGATATTATCTTGCATGATTATGGAAGCCTGGCCTTGATTCACCAGGTAGGCCAGCATGCTGGAAACGGTTTTGGAGAGCCGGAAATAATGATTGCGGTTGATTTTCACTCCCTGGCGGGAGGTGAATTCACCTATAACCCCCTCCAGGCTGCGGGATACTTGGATGATGTCGTCCATAGCCTGGAGGTTATTTGTCAAAATGTCGTAATTGGCGGTGATAACGAGAAGGGCGTCTTCCGCCAATCCCCCGTGGGACAGATATATTGACTTATAATTGCCCGCTGTGAGCCTATCAAGGGTTAAGAACTGCTGGGCCGCATCAACCAGAAATACACAGGGGAATGTCTTCAGGATCTGGGGAGATACCAGGCTGTCCCCGGCGAACAATACCCCGTCAGGGGTGATGAGGCCCATCTGCCCCGGGCTGTGCCCTGCCAACGGCACCGCTTCAAAGCGGGCTTCTTTGATAAACACAGCTCCTGCCTCGACCCGCTGGGTGACCCGGGAGGCCTGGGGCATGAAGAACTTGCCCCTCAAGAGTTTGGGGGGATAGGCAGTGTAGGTTGAATAGGGGAGCAACAGAGGGTTCTCAATAAAAGCCGCCTCGATGGCAGTGGCATACACTTGGCAGCAGGTGTGCTCCTGAATCAAGCGGTTGCCCCCGCAGTGGTCGGCATGGGCATGGGTATTGAAAATGGTGTGAACCGCCCAGCCTTTTTCGTCCAGTATCTGCAACACTTCCCGGGCGTGGGCTGAGGTGTGACCGCTGTCGATAAGCAGGCAGTCCCGTTCATCAAGAAGGTACACCCCCAGTGAGGCGAATTCGCTTTCTATGGCATAGGTCTTCGCTGCCAGTTGCCGCAGTTGCACCGCTTCTTGAGCCCTCCTCCAGTTCGCTTAAAAGCTCCCGCGTAAAAAATACCAGGGTTGTTCAAACTCCTCAGCCTGCCGTTCCCCCGAAAACAACCCTACTCCAAAATGACCGGGCTGCCGGGAAAATGTGGTTCTTCACTTTGCCCAAATCCTGAATCAAATATGGAAGGAGCCCCTATCAAGGGGCCTCCCATTTTACTATGGGCTTGCGGGCCGCAGTCACCTCATCGACCCTTTTTATGACCGCATGGTGGGGGGCATTTTTGACCAGATCAGGATTATCGGCTGCTTCTCTGGCGATGGACTGCATGACCCCAACAAAGCGGTCCAGGCGTTCCTTGGATTCGGTTTCGGTAGGCTCAATCATCATGGCCTCCGGAACGATCAAGGGGAAATACACTGTGGGGGGATGATAGCCGTAGTCTATCAGGCGCTTGGCGATATCCATGGTTGAAACCCCGTATTGCCCCTGGTTTTTGGAATTAACCACAAATTCATGCTTGCACAGCCGGTCCAGGGGTATATTATAGGTTCCCTTGAGTTGATGGCGCAGGTAGTTGGCATTTAAGACCGCGTGCTGGCAGGCTTCTTTGAGGCCTTCCCCGCCCAGGGCCCTGATATAGGTGTAGGCCTTTACAATCACTCCGAAATTCCCGTAGAAATTCTTCACCTTGCCGATGGACAGTGGGCGTTCGTAGTCGAAGGCATAAAGGTCACCCCGCCTCACCGCCACCGGCACGGGCAGGAATCTTATCAGGGGCTCTTTTACCCCCACCGGACCCGAGCCCGGCCCGCCTCCGCCATGGGGTGCGGAGAAGGTCTTGTGCAGATTGACATGAATAACATCAAAGCCCATATCACCGGGCCGGGATACCCCCATTACCCCGTTTAAGTTGGCCCCGTCATAGTAGAGCAGGCCGCCGCCCTCATGAACTATGCCAGCCACCTCCCGGATGTTCTCTTCGAACAGCCCCAAAGTGTTGGGATTGGTGAGCATCAGGCCGGCCACTTCGGAGGTCATTTTGGAGCGCAGGTCATCCAGATCGATAAGGCCTTCCGCATTGGAACTGATTTCGATTACCTCGTAGCCCACCACATTAGCAGTAGCGGGATTGGTGCCATGGGCGGAATCCGGCACCATCATCTTGGTGCGTTTGTCATCCCGGCGGTCTTTATGATAGGCCTTGATGATCATCACCCCGGCCATCTCCCCGTGGGCGCCGGCGGCGGGCTGCAAAGAAAAACCGTCCATACCGGTTATCTCGGCCAGCATCTGCTGCATTTCATAATAAAGCTCTAAAGCCCCCTGTACGCTACCTTCTGGCTGACAGGGATGGATAGCGGCGAAGCCGGGGAGCCGGGAGGCCCACTCGTTGATTTTGGGGTTGTATTTCATGGTGCAGGACCCCAGGGGATAAAAACCGTTATCCACACCATAAGCCCGGGCGGACAATTCTGTAAAATGCCTTACCGCCTCCACTTCGCTCAGTTCCGGCATGGCGGCGGGCTGCTGGCGCATAAATTGCCGGGGTATATTTTCACTCAGATCGATCTCAGGTATATCCAGGTCTGGCAGGGTGAAGGAATTGCTGCCGGGGACGCTCTTTTCAAAAATCAGTTGGCTCATGCTATTTCCCTCCTAAAATGGCTGCCAGCCGGTCAATTTCAGCAGGGGTGCGCTTTTCGGTGAAAGCCAGTAATAAAGCCCCATCCAATTGGTAGCCCCCGATGATGCCGTTTTCCAAAAGCCTGCGGTTGGCGGCCCCGGGATCATCGATTTTAATGGCAAACTCGTTGAAGAAGGGCTGATGGTATTTTAGTTCCAGCCCCGCCCCGGCCAGTTGTGCCTGAGCATAATGAGCCAGCTGATAACAGCGCCGGGCGATATCCCGCAAACCCTGCTCACCCACAAAAGCCAGATACATGCTGGCCGCCAGGGCGCATAAAGCCTCATTGGAGCAGATATTACAGGAAGCCAGTTCGCGGCGGATGTGTTGTTCCCGAGCCTGCAGGGTCAGGACGAAGGCCCTCTTGCCGTCTTTGTCGGTGGTTTGTCCCACGATACGCCCCGGAATCTTACGCATCAAGCTCTTATTGGCAGCCATAAAGCCCAGATAAGGCCC
>NZ_DIPG01000095.1:11286-15243 GCF_002426325.1 Syntrophomonas sp. UBA5494
TTGAGAATCTGCAGGTATTCAGGGTGAACTGTGTCAGAGATCACTACTTTTCTGCGGCCTTTGCCGCTCATGCAGGCCAGGCTGCAGGCCTCGGCCAGGGCGCTGCCGCCATCATAAAGCGAGGCGTTGGAGACATCCAGCCCGGTCAATTTACAGATCAAGGTCTGGTATTCAAAGATGGATTGCAATATGCCCTGACTGATCTCCGGCTGATAAGGGGTGTAGGCGGTATAGAACTCGGAGCGCAGCAGAAGCTGTTCCACAGGCGCCGGAATATAGTGGTCATAGGCGCCTGCACCCAGGAAAGAAGGGAAATCCTCAGTATTGATGTTTTTAGCGGCCAGGCTTTTTATATGGCGATGCAATTCCATTTCCCCCATCCCCGGGGGCAGCCGCAGACCGCTCTTGACACGCAGGTCAGCATCGATGTCGCTGAACAGTTCATCCAGGCTGTTCAGGCCCAGGATGTTGAGCATCTCCTCTACGACCGGGGTGGGGTTAGGAGTGTATTTCATTTTACTCCTCCCTAGTCTTCGAGGTTCTGGCAAAAGGTGGTGTAGGCCGAAGCCGACATCAATCCCTGCAGTTTGCCAGGGTCGCTCAACTCGATGGCGGCTATCCAGTTCTCATAGGGATCCTGATTCAACAGCTCCGGGGAGTCCTCCAACTCCTCGTTTACGCTTTTGATGGCGCCGTCAGCGGGGCTGTACAGGTTGGCCACCGCTTTTACCGATTCGATCACCCCGATGGACTCGCCTTTGGATACTGAGGCATCCAACTCCGGCAGCTCCACGAAAACGATATCCCCCAGGTGATGCTGGGCATAATCAGTTATCCCGATATAGCCGACTTCACCTTCCACCCTTATCCATTCGTGCTCATCGGTATAAAGCAATCCCTCTGGTATGTTCATATTCGATCCCTCCATTATATTTAAGAACCTGATAAGATACCTTGCATTACTTAGACTTGGTTCTTTTGCGGTAGAATATGCCCTGGCCCACCACCGCTTTAACGGCTTTGCCGCGGATCATGATATCGATCTCGGTGCCGGGGGCGCTGTATTTGCTGTCTATCAGGGCCAGGCCGATCGGCTTTTTAAAAGTGGGGGCATGCAGGCCGCTGGTAACATGGCCGATGTTGACCCCGTCCTTTTCCACCTCGTAATGCGAGCGGGGAATCCCTTTGTCCACCATTTCGAACTCCACCAGTTTTCTTCCCAGCCCGGCTTGTTTTTGTTCCAAAAGAGCCGACCTGCCGATGAAATCACCGTTGTCAAGCTTGACGAAATAGCCCAAGCCAGCTTCCAGGGGGGTTATATCCTTATCGATCTCCTGCCCGTACAGGGGCAGCTTGGCTTCAAATCTCAGGCTGTCCCGGGCTCCCAACCCAATCGGGCTTACCAGCTCCCCTCCCGCCTTAAGGATTTCTTCCCATAGCAGAACGGCATCAGCGGGCCTGACATAGATTTCAAAGCCGTCTTCTCCGGTATAACCGGTTCGGGAGACTATACATTCTAATCCGGCTATCTTCACTGCGGGATTAAACTGAAAGAATTTGATCTGGTCGAGGTCAGTAGGGGTGAGGGTTTGCAGGATCTCCTGAGCCCGGGGCCCCTGGAGGGCCAACTGCGCATATTGGGGGGAAACATCTTCGGCAAGAACCCCCTCCATAAGATTCTCCTTGATCCAGGCGAAGTCTTTTTCCGCATTGGCGGCGTTCACCACCAGGAGATATTTGGCAGGGTGATATTTGTAGATCAAAAGATCATCAACCACCCCGCCGTCAGGATAACACATGGGGCTGTACAGAACCTGAAAGTCGCGCATTCTGGATACATCATTGCATACCAGCTTCTGCACGAAGTCCTGAGCCCGCTCCCCGGTGACCATAATCTCGCCCATATGAGATACATCGAAAAGTCCAGCACTTTCACGCACCATGTGGTGCTCCTTAATGATCCCCATGCCTTCATATTGAACTGGCAATTCCCAGCCCCCGAAATCAATGATCTTGCCTTTGTACTTCAGGTGCATGGGGTACAACGGGGTTGATTGCAACGGCATCATACTCCTCCTTCGCCAGGTAACAAAACCCGGGTTAACTTAGACTGATTGTGTTTATAGGCAATAAGAACTGCTTGGGATTTGATTCACAAATTAGCTTCCCCGCTACCTGCCCGATGTTTGTTTAAAGCGGGTTAAACTTCCAAAGCTTTCATTTGCCAAAAGAAATTGGACTACAGCAAAATTTTATCAAAAAAAGACAATAATTGCGAAACACTTATTGAGGATAAATGCAAAAAACGCCAAAACCTTATCAAATTGGGCTGTGACCTGATTTCAAATTATCATATAATATTATTTAAATTGAGCCCTGACGATATGCGATTTACGTAATCCCGCCTCGGGCGGAATTTGTTGAGGAGGATATAGACATGAGCCGCTTCTATGATGACAAAAACCTGTTCGATGAAGAAATGGTGGAGCAGTGGGCCGAGGAATTCTTCGGTCAGCTGATGAATATCTTTAACGGTTTTTTCACCCAGGTCGACCTCGAGGAGACTGTGGAGCGCATCAAAGAGATTCCTTTTGAATCCATGGTCCTGGAGAAGCTGAGCGGTGAGAGCGATGAGGTCAAATTGACCGCCATGCGCCGCATCAGGGAACTGGCCGATGCTGAGATCGAATATGTGCAGGGCTATTTGGAGCTGTAGAGCACCGGAGGCTGCTATTCAATACTCCTCCACAGGATTTCGCAAACGTCCAGGACCTTGACCCGCTCCTCTTCACCGGCTTCCTTGACCCCGTCGGTGAGCATGGTCATGCAGAAGGGGCAGTTGCTGGCGATCACCCCGGCACCGGTCTGCAGGAGCTGACCGGTGCGGGCGTCATTGATCCGCTTGAAGCCGCCCACCGCCTCTTCCTCCAGAAACATCCGCCCCCCGCCCGCGCCGCAGCAAAACCCGAAACGGCGGGACTTATCTATATCGACAACCTGTGCCCCGGTGGATTTGACCACCTGGCGGGGCGGTTCATAAATCCCGTTGTGCCTGCCTAGAAAGCAGGAGTCATGGTAGCTCATAGTGACCGCTTCGGTCTTATTCACACTAAGCCTGCCTTCCGCAATCAGCCTGGCCAAGAATTCGGAGGAATGGTAAACTTCAAAATCGCCCTCCATCTGGAGATATTCGTTTTTGATGGCGTTATAGCCGTGGGGGCAGATGCAGATGATCTTGTCCGCCCCGTATTTCTTGAAAGTCTCTATATTATGGGCGGCCAGGGTCTGGTAAAGGTATTCATTGCCCAGGCGCCGGGCGGGATCGCCGCAGCACCTTTCCTCATTCCCCAGATAGCCGAAATTGATGCCGGCCCGGTCAAGGAGGCGCACCAGGGCCTCGCCGGCCCGCTTGTAGCGGTCGTCGAAGGCCACCGCGCAGCCGCCGTAGAGCAGGTATTCGAATTCCCTGTGGTCTTCGGGCAGGAGATTGACCAGGTTTCTTATACCCCGCTCCTCCAGCCAGTTGGCCCGTGAGGCCCAGCCCACCCCCCAGGGGTTGTAGTTGCGCTCCAGGTTGGTGAAGGCGTTCTGGGCTTCAGCTGGCATATCGCCCTGCCACATTACCAGGTTGCGACGCATATTGATGATCTTGTTGAGGTGCTCGATGAACATGGGGCAGTGCTCCTGGCAGGCCCGGCAGTTGGTGCAGGCCCACAAGACCTCGGGGGTGACCACATCATAGAGCAGGCTGGCCTCCAGGGGGCTGACCGCATTGGCCTCGGCGTCCGAGGTCATGGCCAATTCGGGGCGGGCAGCCCCGCTTAAAAGGTGCGGGGCCTTCCCGTCCAGGTGCTTCTTCATGGCCTGGATGACAGTAACTTTGGGGTTGAGCTTCTTCCCGGTATAATAAGCCGGGCAGTTCTCCTGGCAGCGCCCGCAGCGGATGCAGGCATCCAG
>NZ_DIPG01000095.1:15376-18472 GCF_002426325.1 Syntrophomonas sp. UBA5494
ACACCAAAGCGTTCCGCCTCTTCGATGTTTTCAATCAACGGAACCGCCTTGGGGTCCAAATCCCGGCTGTAATATCCGATCATGCCGGTGAAGATATGCCACAGCTTGGTGAAGGGCACCACGGCGATAAAGAGGAAGGCCAGGAACATATGCGACCACCAGCTCAGGCGGTGCCACAGCACCAGACCGTCCAGGCTCATGCTTTTAAACAACCATGCAAACATCCAGCCTACCGGGGAAGCGTCCTGTTCATAGGCGATCTGCTGTAAGGTGGTGGAGAGCTTGATCTGGGCGGCGATGCGCAGCCCTTCCACCAGGAAGCCTCCCAAAAGGATGGCGAAGACCAGGGCCAGAATCCAGCCGTCCGCCGGTTTATGGTCATTGAGGCGATCCGGGCGGCGAATATAGCGTATAAAGGCCAGAACCACAATCCCAAGCATGGCGAAGAAGCCCCCCACGTCGGCCAGCCAGGATATCAGGTAATAAAGCCAGCCGGTCATCTCCGGGAAGCCGATGCGCTCCCAGGCGGCAAAGGCGGCGGTAGCAATCAGGAGAAATATGAAGCCCCAGAACAGGGCCAGGTGCATCACCCCTGCCAGCGGCTTGCGCAATACCTGCGCCTGGGAAAAGGTATTGAAAAGCCAGGAGGCCACGCGCCTCCCTACCTGGTCGTTGCGGTGCAGCCCGCTCTGGGCCAGCCGCCACACCCGGAAGCGCCGGTAGGCCCCATAAAAAAGGAACCCCAGGGGGATGAACATGAACACGTAGACCAGCCATTCATAGGGAATATTGGCTCCCACCACCCGCATGGGGACATCATGCCCGCCGGTGAAGGGCTTGTAAGCGAATATCATGGTATGCCTCCTCGCCAGATCGCGTATTATTCCAATTCTATAAGCTTAATCTGACTCAGAGGGTATCAAATTATTCCAGAAGTAGTGTTATTTACTGTAAGTGCGGCCTAAAAAGAGCCCCCGACGTCTAAGTCCCAGTTCTTCTGCTCCTCATGCGGAGAATCAATTTGGCGATATTTTTGAAGCACATCTATTATACTAATTAGGAGTCATGCCGGATCAAACCGGTTTGAAGGAGGCGGAGGCCGTGGATAATACCGGCAAATTTAAAATAGAGACATTCCCTTTGAGTCGAATATCCACCTATGATATCGGCCAGGTTGGATTAAGCAAACATCATCTGAAGGCGTTAATAGAGTTAGACGTGACCGAAGCGCGTAAGTTGATTGCGCAAAAAAGGAAACTATCCAAAGGGATTTCCTTCAATGCATGGCTAATCAAGTGCATTAGCGAGGTGGTCAGGGAATATCCGCTGCTGCATGGTATAAGAAAAGGCAAGAGAAAAGTGATCGTATTTGAGGATATAGATATATCTATAATGATCGAAAGGGAGATTCAAGGCAAAAGAGTGCCTTTGCCATATGTGATTAGGAGAACCAATGAAAAGAGCATTACAGAAATATGGAAAGAAATAGAAGATGGGAAAAAGCAGACCATTGACAATGAGGGCAATTATGTTTTAGGGGAAGCCAAAGACGAGAAATTAATGAAATGGTATTATATGCTGCCGGGGTTCATAAGAAGAACCATATGGAGAGGCATAATTCGAAATCCGTTTGTGACCAAACAAAATATGGGCACGGTAATGATAACCTCTGTCGGTACGGTGGGCCGGATCAATGGCTGGGTAATACCGGTGAGCGTTCACCCCGTATGTTTTGCAGTAGGGTCAATAATAAAAAAGCGCAGTGTCATTGATAACGGAACGGAAACCAGGGAATATCTTAAAATGACAGTTTTGGTGGACCATGACGTTATTGACGGAGCACCGGCCGCCAGGGCACTCTCTAAACTCATTAAAATGATCGAAAGCGGGTACGGATTAGCTTAATCTCAGGCGGGTTAACCGACGCAAGGATTCCCAAAAATGTTCAATGAATGAACTCCTAGCCGCCCTTAAGTACTTGATTGTACTGCTCCAGCACCTTATAATTTAAAGTGCTTTAAAAACAAGCCGATGTGGCTCAGTGGCAGAGCAGCTGATTCGTAATCAGCAGNNAACCGGTAGAAAAGGCACACTTGGTATATGACCTTGTAAACTCTGAGTCCAAAGAACTGCTTAAAGCATATCTGGAAGAAGTAAAGGATGCTGGAGAATTTGAAGAAGATGTATAAAGTAGAAAGCACTGATTCCAGGATCGTTGATTATTTTTTGTAAGACTCCTTTGTAAGTTATCTAGCAAGCAAAATGATTCCTAAAATTGGGGATAAATTTGCCGAGGAAATAAAGCCAAAGACATCGCAGATTTTTATAACTTTTGCAAGATCGCAGTTTGTTCATATATCAAATGTTATCCTTAAAAATAGCCCCATGACATATGTTTTCGAAACACCTTGGGAAACATATGGCGATGCAATCAAAAATCCTGATTAATTTAATCTATACCTGACAGACCCGGGCATCGCCAAAATGTCGCCAAAAAATCAAAAACAGTACACAAAAAGTTTAACAAGTGAGTATGCGGTGTTGGAGAAAATGCCCATATATTCAGATTTCATGGCATAGGAGATAACTGGAAAAACACCTCGCGGCGCAATTCGTAACCAGCAGGTCGGCGGTTCGAATCCGCCCATCGGCTCCAGGAAAAATAAGGCCCCTCCGTGGTTTGGAGGGGCTATTGATTTTGCCCTGGACCCTGCATAAGTAGTAATGGGAAAGCTAAGATACACTTTTTGCTAAATAATATTTTGTAAAGTGGTGGATTTATGAATATTTTAGAAAAGTTTGCTGATGTACCTAAAATAGAAACGGAACGTCTCATCCTTAGAAAAATCACATTAGATGATGCAGAAGATATGTATTTATATGCTTCGAATGAAGAAGTAACGAGATATGTAACTTGGGATACCCATTCTTCATTGTCAGATACAATTGAATTTATAAATACGTTTTTACCTCAATATGATGCTCTATGGGGGATTGAGTTTAAAGAAAATGGTAAATTTATTGGAACAGTTCACTTTGTTTGGTGGCAGCCAGAACACAATAGTGCTGAAATTGTAGTCTTGCACGCTAGATTTC
>NZ_DIPG01000105.1:0-18067 GCF_002426325.1 Syntrophomonas sp. UBA5494
TACAATGAATCCGCAAACTTACCAGAATACGATGCAGTTTATGGGCGGACAGGGTTATTCCGGCGTTGAAACAACGGGAATAGGGCAATCAGGATTCCAGAGCGGTGGTATGAGCGATTTCCCTAACCAATCTTTAGGGGTTGGGCAGGCTATGGGGACAGGTTCTTCCTTATCCAGTATTTCCACAATGGGACCCGATACGTATCAAGCTTCAAGAGATCAATTAGGCAAAGGGTCCTCCAGCCTCAGTCAGATCGGTCAGCAAGCCGGAATTAGTCAGAGTAATAAATTTGTCTAATAATTAACAAATTTACTACTCTTAGTATTGTTATTAAGCCCCGCTAAAATGGGAAACCGGCGGGGTTTTTTATATGGAATAATTCAGAGCATTAGGCTACTGTCGTACAGTGCGATGGTAGTTTTTACTCATGAAAATAAAATTAAATACAACATTTATTGTAGAATAAAAGAAAGTAGGGTTAAATATACAACATTCCCATTTGTTGCATTCTCAACTTATTTATGTTAATGTTGCAAATATAAAAGAGGCCTTGGGTTAATAAAGGTAGAAGTTTATGTTGATTGGAGACATGGAACAAGATGGTATACTACTGGACATACAATTTCCTTAGGTGGTTTAGTGGGGAGTTATAATGAAACGAGTGATCTTTAAGTTAATATTATGTTTTTTAATGTTAACATTATTTGTACTATTTTTTTCCATATTAATTTCCAGAAGCAAAAATGTAGGGGAGTTATTTATTGATAATTATGCCATGAACCTTTTTTATTCTTTTGCTTTTAAAGGTATGTTTATAACTTTACCCCATACTTTAATGGCAGTCGGTTACTGTTTTGTTATTTTCAACATCTTAAAAAACAACTCAAAGCAGCAATTAATTATAATATTAAACTCGATTTGTGTGTTAATTTTATCTGTATCTATAGCGGCATTTATTTATTATTCCACTTCATGGTTTGATATAGTTGTTGTTTCTACGTTTACAAATACAATGTTTGCAGTATGCTTACTAAATATAATTTTGTATTTTACATATAGACTATTTAATCGTAATTGTGATAAGAATAAAACAGAAATAAAATTACAATAACTAAAGTTGTTGTCAGAAGTCAAACCTTAACGCAAACCATGGGGCTGTCGCAAAACGTTAATTTAAAAACGTTGAGTGACGCGCCCTTTTTCATCAAAGACAGGCAAATCGGTGCGGAATATATCAAGGAAGGATAATTCAAATTAAGAAGTTTAGCTCGATTTAGATGCGCAATCGGCCTGGGAAATCAAAAGGCCGTAAAGCCCTTAAGTAAGCTGGGTGGACGGATGTTTTGCTGTATTCATGGTGATATGAGGCCGGGGAAGTTTAGAAAGGCACGGGATGTGGTTTTGCTGACCCGTAGCTACCTCTGGTGCAAACACGTCAACCTTCCCTTTATATAGCAGTATGATATTCGAGCCGCACTTCCAACTCAAAAGTTCTTTGGAACCGTAGATCATGAATCTTCAAAATCAGGCAGAAGTACTCGCTTGAGGTAGTGTTAAATATTAAGTAATTGATATATACTAGCAAGTAGGGAAAGTAGGAATTTCCTGCATGGCAAGGAGGTTTGAAAATGGCTATAAACCGACCAATTGTAGATAATGCAAAAATCATGGCCAAGGGGCAGGTAACGATTCCCAAGGATATACGCGACATGCTTAAGTTGTCCGAAGGTGAAAGGGTGACTTTCATTTGCCAGGGTGATTATGCTATTGTTATGAACTCCGCTCTTTATGCAATGAAAACGCTTCAGAAAGAAATGCAAGGAAGATTTGAAGCTGTGGGAATTAATTCAGACGATGATATAAACGATTTGGTTAAAGAAATACGGCAGGAGATTGAAGGTAGATGAGGATAATGATTGATACTAATATCATTATCTCCGCTATTCGCAATCCGAATGGAACTCCATTTGCCGCTTATGCTAAAGCATCACAATCACCATATAAAATTATATTGTGTGATCAAATTGTTGATGAGGTAAGAAGAGTTTTTAATAGGAAATTTCCGGATAGTATACCTTTAATAGAAAGATTTTTTACGTGGGCGCTTTTTGAAGTGGTAAGCACACCCGGCCAAGAGGAAGTGGATGAAAAGGAAAACATGATCAGAGATGTAAATGATCGCCCTATACTCAGAGCGGCATTAAAGGCAAAGGTGGATGTCCTAATTACAGGAGATAGAGACTTTTTGGAATCGGGCGTAGAAACTCCAAAAATTGTAACAGCAGCAGAGTTTATAAGCGACTTTTAGAAAAAATAGCCTGCATCTGAAATAGGTGTCACACACTCCATGTAAAAACCATTAACCCAAAAGGAGTCGCTTACCAAGAGAAGAAATCTTTAAAAGTCGGATAAATCTGACATTTTGTTTCGTTAATTTTATCTTATTATTATATTATATGGGCAATCATTGCTTACTGTAATATGATGCATGCCATAAGCTGTCGGTAGGGAGGAACAGTAATGCGTAAGAATAACCAGACAATCGCTAAGGCCTGGGAGCATTTCGTTGCTAAGGCTGTAATAGACATGGATATAGTACCGGAGATCATTGCCGGATCGTGGCAGCGCTGTCGACAAGCCGGGATCGATCCTTATAACGGCGGAAGTATTACGATAATGGACGAAACCGAATTAAAAAACTTGCGCGGTCAAAAAAGCACCTTGATCGCCATTGCCAGGCCCTTTATGGAAAACATCTATAACTTTGTGGCCGGATCCGGTTTTGCAGTCATATTGTCCGATGAAACCGGTAAGATTCTAGAAACGTTGGGGGATCCTGTAATTAATAAAAAGGCTATGGAGATCAGTCTTATTCCCGGCAGCAACTGGTGTGAAGAAAGTGCCGGCACCAACGGAATCGGAACCGCTCTGGTATTGGAAAAGCCGGTGCAGATATCTGGCGAAGAGCATTACTGCCAGAATATTCACAACTGGACTTGTTCGGCTGCTCCCATTACAGGTGACGACGGACAGGTTATAGGTGCTCTGCAAATGTCGGGCCCCTCCCAGGCCAGCAACAAACACACCTTGGGGATGGTTGTGGCAGCTGTTAAAGCGATAGAGGAACAATTGAGGGTACAGAAGAAAAATCAAGAGCTTACTCTGGTTAATAACCGCATTAATAGCGTTTTTCATACTATGTCAGACGGGGTTATGGTATTAAATTCCGATGGCATTGTTGAACAGATCAATCCGTCTGCAGAACGTATTTTGAACAAGTCTAAAAACAAAGTTAACGGGTTTCATATCGAAGAGGTACTTAAAAACATCCCTAAAATCAAGGAAATCCTGAATTCCGGAAAACCTTTCTCAAACATCGAAGTAATGGACCAATCAGATAAAAACCACCTCCATTGCCTAATTTCAGGTGAGGCCTTAAAAGATCATCAAGGCCGGTATTTGGGTGGCGTAATCATAATAAATCCCATAAATAAAATTAAAAAACTGGTCAATCGTTTTGCCGGCTCCGAAGCCCGGTTTCAATTCACAGACATCATTGGAAACAGCCAGCATTTGCAGGAGGCTATTCGCATAGCCGCCCTGGCTGCCGAAAACGACAGCAACATTCTGCTCGAAGGGGAAAGCGGGACCGGCAAAGAAGTTTTTGCCCAGGCTATCCACAATGCCAGTCGAAGGCGGAACGGGCCGTTTGTGGCTCTCAATTGCGCTGCTATACCCAGAGAGTTGATGGGCAGCGAGCTGTTTGGTTATGTTGAAGGTGCTTTCACAGGCGCCTACCGCGGCGGGCGGCCGGGGAAATTTGAACTGGCCACCGGAGGGACTCTGTTTCTTGACGAAATCGGTGATATGACGCAGGGAAAACAGGGAGCTCTACTGAGGGCCATTCAGGAGAAGAAGATTGTCCGTATCGGAGACGATAAGATTATCCCGGTTGATGTCCGCATTATTTGCGCTACCAATAAAAACTTGCGCGAAGCGGTAGAAAAAAAGAACTTTCGTGAGGACCTTTTTTACCGTCTGAATGTAATAACCATTAAACTGCCGCCCCTGCGCGATCATCGGGAAGACATTCCCCAGCTTTTCGAATACTTCCTCGATGAAATAAGTCGGCGTTTGGCGATCGAAATTGACTATTATGAGCCGAAGATTGTAGAAGCTCTAACCCGCTATGATTGGCCGGGCAATGCTCGAGAACTTCAAAATGTGGTGGAAAGAATGCTCTGTGTTGCCCGTGATAAACGGCTGTCTTACAGAGACCTGCCCAGTGAGGTGCGGGAAGAAACGATTATAAGCCTTCAGGATAGAGAGCAGGTCAATCCTGGAACTATTGCCAGTGTAGGTTTAGAAAGAAAGCGCCGAAAGCAGCTCCGGGCCGCGGCGGAAGAACAGGAGATTGTGGAACTGCTTGGCCAGTATGGAGGCAATATAACCATGGTAGCCCGGCATATGGGGATTTCAAGGAATACATTGTACCGAAAAATAAGGGAGTACAACATCCAACTTTGATTCTGATAATTATTAAACATAGATGTTAAACAAGTGTAACTGTGATGTCACAATATTGTACCGATAATGAACAGTGTCGGTACAATATTTTTTTGCCCATACCGTAATTGAAAAGAAAAAATTAAGCGGAATTTATTCCCTGGAGCCGGCAATGAAAAGCAAAAAACCAAATATTCAGCTTTAAGAATTAATATTTGAAAGCCTGCAGGTATGGCATGAATATTGCTTTAAAGGTTTTTAGAGATTGGGAAAAGGAGGTGAATCCCTGGCTTTACTTGATAGAGCCAGGCCAAGATGGAGAAGAATCTAATTGTTCAACCAGAAACATGCACCGGATGTCGAACATGCGAAATGATTTGTTCTTTTGTCCACGCGCAGGAGTTTAATCCATTACGCTCCAGAATTACCGTCTTCAGTTATGAAAAAGTAGGGCTGTCTGCTCCCATGGTGTGCCAGCAGTGCAGTGTGGCGGCATGTATGCAGGTTTGCCCGGTGGGCGCCATCCAGCGGGATGAACATTCAGCAGCTTTGCTGGTCTCGCAGGATAAGTGCCTGCGGTGCAAGATGTGTACAATCGCCTGTCCCTTTGGCGCTGCTACCTATGATCCGGGCAAAGACATGATCCTAAAATGCGATCTTTGCGGCGGGGACCCTCAATGCATCAAATACTGCCCATCCGGGGCCATTAGTTATCAAGACCCTCTACAAGCTACCCTGGCGAAACGCAAGAGCTACGCCGAAAAATTTAAGACCGCATTCGAGGAGGTGATTTAGCTATGTTTGGATGGATGGGGAAAATCTTAAGAATTGATTTAACTCGTGGAACCATCAGCCAGGAAGCTTTGGATCGCGACGATTTGCGCAACTATATTGGCGCTCGGGGATTGGGAACCAGGCTTTTTGTAAAAGAAGTCGATCCCAATGTAGATCCTTTAAGTCCGGAAAATAAAGTAATATTCATGAGTGGTCCTTTAACCGGAACTTTCGCTCCCTGTGGAGGACGGTTCAATGTGGTTACCAAAGGGGTTTTAAACGGCACCATTGCCGCCTCCAATTCCGGAGGAAACTTTGGACCGGAGCTGAAATTTGCCGGCTTTGACGGAATTATTATTGAAGGCCGCGCCGCAAAACCGGTCTATCTCTGGGTATATAATGACCAGGTTGAAATACGTGATGCGTCCGAATTATGGGGAAAAGATGTTTTTGAAACCACCGACCTGATTAAAGCAAGCACCGATGAAGAAACCAAGGTAGCCTGTATAGGACCGGCCGGTGAAAACCAGGTTAAGTTTGCCTGCATAATGAATGAATATCACCGGGCAGCGGGACGCTCCGGGGTTGGTGCGGTGATGGGATCAAAAAACCTTAAGGCAGTTGCAGTGCGGGGAACCGGCGGAGTAAAAGTCGCAAGTGTCAATGATTTCATGGAGGCGGCTGTCGATGCCCGTAAGAAACTGGCGGCCCATCCGGTTACCAGTGAGGGACTCACAGCTTATGGCACCAATATATTGATAAATATTCTGAATGAAAATGGCGGCCTGCCGGTTAAAAACTACAGTGAGGCAGCCGTTTTCGAGGGAGCGGAAAAAATATCCGGGGAGTATCAGGCGGAAAAATATCTGGTAAAAAATAAAGGCTGTTTCGGCTGCACGATCGGCTGCGGGCGGGTAACCAAGATCAGTCAGGGCAAATTCAAAAGCCGGGGAGAGGGTCCGGAATATGAGGCAACCTGGGCTTTCGGGGCTAATCTGGGCCTGGACGATTTCGAGGCGGTCTCCAAGGCTAATTTCCTCTGCAACGAGTTGGGCTTGGACCCTATTACTATGGGAAGCACCCTGGCCTGTGCGGTGGAAATGTACCAGAAGGGGATTATACCTACAGGAGATGTAGAGCAATCTCTGCACTGGGCTGATGGCGAACTGCTGGTGGAAATGGTCAAGAAAACCGCATTTCGGGAAGGATTTGGCGATCAATTGGCAGAAGGTTCGTACCGCCTGGCGGATCAATACGGTCATCCGGAATACTCAATGACGGTGAAGAAACAGGAGCTCCCCGCTTATGATCCTCGCGGCCAGCAGGGCATCGGGCTGAATTATGCAACCTCCAACCGGGGCGGCTGCCATGTGCGCGGCTATCTGACCTCCCCGGAAATTCTGGGCATTCCTGAGCTGGCTGATCCGGCCAGCACGGAAGGGAAGCCGGCTCTTTTGAAGCTTTTCCAGGATCTGACCGCCCTGGTCGACTCATCCGGAACCTGTCTGTTCACCACTTTTGCCATAGGACTTTCCGAACTCTCTTCGGAAATCAGGGCAGCCACCGGAATCACTATGAGTGATGAAGAGTTTTTACTGGCGGGAGAACGGATCTGGAACATGGAACGGCTTTTTAACCTGGCGGCTGGTTTCAGCAGCAAAGACGACCGCCTGCCCAAACGATTGCTGGAGGAGCCGATGAAAGGCGGACCGCGCCAAGGACAGGTGCATCAACTGGATAAAATGCTGCCGGAATACTATGAACTTCGTGGATGGAATGAAAACGGCGTTCCCAAGGAGGGCAAAATGGAGGAATTGGGCCTGGCCTAGGCTCAATAAAACAAGGGCGGTCCGCGCCATCACCGGCGCGGATGGCCCTGGTAAGGAGGAAAGCGCCTATGCCTGGGATAACAGTCCAATTGCCGGAAGAATTGGAGCGTATCATCCGGGCCTATCCGGGTGATAAACGTTATATTTTAGCCATGATGCAGGATTTACAGAAACAGTGCAATTATCTGCCCAGGGAAGCCCTGGAGGAGATTGCCAGGCATGTGGAGATTCCCTTTTCAAAAGTTTACGCCCTGGCTACTTTTTACAAAGCTTTCAGCCTGGTGCCCAGAGGCAAGTACCATATCAAAGTATGCGACGGCACCGCCTGCCATATTAAAAGCTCGGCGGTGCTAATTGATCAGATATTCAACGCGATTGCCATCAGGCCGGGTGAAACAAGCCCGGACGGCATGTTTTCCCTGGAAACCGTAAACTGCATCGGAGCCTGCGCTATAGCGCCGGTAATGGTGATCAATGAAAAGGTATACTCCAAGGTTTCATCGGCAGGGATTCTGGATGTTATTAATGGTATAAGGGGGGATATAAATGACAACGCAAAATCCTCCTGATAACAGAAAAATACTGGTATGCTGCGGAACCGGCTGCCAGGCCAGCGGCAGCATGGACGTATTTCTGGCCTTTCAAAATCAGCTGCATCCTGAACCCGGGGTGACTGTCGAAACCTATGCCAAAGCCACAGGCTGCAACGGCTGGTGTGAGCAGGGGCCTCTGGTGAAAATCCTGCCCGACGACATCACTTACTGTCGGGTTCAAGCCAAACATGTGGCTGAAATAATAGATAAGACGATTAAGCAAGGCGAATTGGTAAAAAAGCTTCTCTATCGCGACCCTGTCACTAAAAAACAGGTCAGATCCCACCACGAGATCAATTTCTATAAAAAGCAGCATAAGGTGGCCCTGCGCCATATTGGCGAAATCGATCCCGCCTCCCTTGACGATTATCTGGCTTATGACGGTTACAAAGCATTGGGCCAGGCTTTTGCCATGTCGCCGGCGGACATTATCGACGAGATCGAGCGTTCCGGACTTAGAGGGCGGGGAGGGGCGGGATTTCCCACCGGGCGCAAATGGCGGAGCTGTGCAGCTCAAGAAGCTTCGGAAAAATACCTGGTCTGCAACGGTGATGAAGGGGATCCCGGCGCCTTTATGGATCGCAGCATTATGGAGGGAGATCCCCATACCGTTATTGAAGGCATGATCATCGGGTCGATGGCAATAGGCGCTCATAAAGGATTCATCTATGTCCGCGACGAGTATGGACTGGCCGTGCAAAATCTGGGCAGAGCCATCCAGGACGCCAGAGCTAATGGATATTTAGGCGAGGACATTATGGGCAAGGGATGGGCGTTTGATATTGAAATCGTACGGGGCGGGGGGGCTTTTGTCTGCGGTGAAGAGACGGCCTTAATGAACTCCATTGAAGGAAATGCGGGAGAACCGCGGGATAAATACGTCTATCCCACCGAGAAGGGGCTGTGGGGAAAGCCGACTATAATCAATAACGTGGAAACATGGGCCAATATCCCGGTAATTATCCTGGCAGGCGCAGAAAAATTCGCGTCTATTGGCAGTAAGAACAGTAAAGGAACCAAAGTGTTTTCCCTGGTAGGTAAAGTAGTAAATACCGGACTGGTGGAAGTGCCGATGGGCACCACCTTAAGGGAAATCATTTTTGACATCGGCGGGGGGATTCTCAAAGGGAAGGCTTTCAAAGCCGTTCAGACCGGGGGGCCGTCCGGCGGATGCATACCGGCCGAGTTGCTGGACCTGGAGATTGATTTTGATTCATTGACCGAGGCGGGCTCAATGATGGGGTCAGGCGGTCTTATCGTAATGGATGAACATACCTGCATGGTAGAGGTGGCCCGGTATTATCTCCATTTCCTGGCCGGGGAGTCATGCGGCAAATGTGTTCCCTGCCGTGAAGGAATTGACAGAATGCTGGAGATTCTAACCCGAATCTGTGAAGGACATGGAAAAATGGAAGATTTAGATCTGTTGGAAGATCTGAGCGAAACCCTGAAGGCGGCATCATCGTGCGCCCTGGGCAAAACGGCTACCAATCCGGTATTATCGACTCTCAGGTATTTTCGCCCCGAGTATATCAGCCATATTCATGAAAAAAGATGTGCAGCCGGGGTATGCCGCAGCCTGACTACCTTTGATATAATTCCTGAGATATGCACCGGCTGCGGCTTGTGTGAAAAGAACTGCCCGGTGCAGGCTATTCGCGGGGAGAAGAAGGAGCCTCATACTATCTCCCAGGAACTGTGCATTCGCTGCGGTGATTGCTTCAATCGCTGCAATTTCGGGGCTATTAAAGTTGTATAGGAGGTATGGGATTATGAAGATCATCGTGGATGGAAAAGAAATTGACGCGGTTTTGGGAGAAACGCTCCTGGGAGCGGCCCGCAGAGCCGGAATCCATATTCCCACCCTCTGTTACCATGAATCCCTGGAGGGACAAGGCCGCTGCCGGCTGTGTATGGTCGAGGTCAATGAGGGCGGCAGGAAAGAAGTGGTCGCTTCCTGCACCTATCCGGTGAAAGAGGGAATTGAAGTCACTACCTCCACTCCGGTTATAGATAAGATAAGGCGCAATATCATTATGCTGCTCTACAAGCGGGCTACCGGGAGTCCAGTTATGCGACAGCTTTTTCAAGAGTACGGATGCCCGCAGAACTCACTGCAGGAAAATCCCGAAGAACGCTGCATTCTATGCAATATCTGCGTGCGGGCCTGCGAAGAACTGGGGAGCAGCGCGATTTCCCTCATCATGCGGGGAACTCAGAAAAGGGTTGCCACTCCCTATGATGAAGCCGCGGCGGTGTGCATAGGCTGTGGAACCTGCGCCCGGGTATGCCCGGCCGGAGCCATTGAAATGACGGAAAAGGAGGGAATCCGGGTCATCTGGAACAAGGCCTTTGCCATGCAGGCTTGTTCGCGCTGCGGCAGCTATTATGCAAGCCGTGAAGAAATCGCTCATTTAACCGCAAGGAAGCCGGAATATGTGATCCAGTCAGACCTGTGTGAAGACTGCCGTAAAAGAATGATGGCGGAAAAAATAGCGGTCTTTGTTTCGGAATAATTGATTATACTCACAGGAGGATGGGGCCATGAAGATCACGGTAAAGTTGTTTGCCAACTTGCGCAAAGGACGATTCAAGGTCAATGATTTGGAATTTCCAGAGGGAACCAATGTGTTGCAGGTTTTAAATGATCTTTCCATTGATGCTGAAGAAATGAAAATCGGGATCATATTCGTCAATGGCAGGCACGCGAGCTTTGACACTGTCTTAAAAGAGCAAGATGTGCTGGCCATATTCCCTCCCGTGGCAGGTGGTTGATAATGGATGAAAAAGCAGCAAGTTTATTAAAGAAGTTTTCTGAGGCAGGTTCCCTGGCCTGGGCAGAGGTGCGTGAAATATCTTCTCAGACCGGCGTCCAGGAGCGATCTTTGGAAGATCAGGCATTGTCCCAGGGGATTATTCCGTTGCGTTACCATCGTAATATTGGAACCATCAGTGTTTCTGAACAGCAAGTTTTGTTAAATTCCAAAGTGGTGGTTATAGGCTGCGGCGGGCTGGGCGGCAACGTCTTAGAGCAGCTGGCCCGACTGGGGATCGGAACGATTATAGGTTGGGATTTTGACGCATTTGAAGAGCATAATATCAACCGTCAGATCCTATCGGATTTCAGTCTGCTTGGAAAGGGCAAGGTGGAGGCGGCAGAATCAAGATTGAAGGCTATTAATCCGGCAGTTTGCTTTCAAGCGGTAAAGTCCCGGTTCGATATGGAGCAGGCCAGGACCGTACTGCCGGGCTGTAAAACAGTCATAGATGCCTTGGATAATGCCCGGGATCGTCTCAAGTTAAGTTCTGCCTGCCGGGAGTTGGGGATTCCTTTGGTGCATGGAGCCGTAGAAGGATGGATGGGGCAGCTTACGACCCAATTCCCGGGTGATACAGTAATTGAAGAAATCTATAGACAGAATTATGAGAACGGGCGAATTTTATCTACTCCGGCTTTCACTCCCGCCCTGGTGGCCAGTTTGCAAGTGGCTGAAACGGTTAAAATTCTGCTGGGCCGCGGGGAATTGCTGCGTAATCGGATTATGCTGATCAATCTCCTGGACATGGACATGGAAACGATAGAGTTGTGCACGGATGATTAATATTGCCTTTGAGTATCGCGATAGAAGAGTAGGAGCCAACCTGATAATGGAGAGTTTATGATGCAGGCAGCCAAATCAGAGTGCGTCTAAATTGAGCACATATTACATTTAGCTAAGCAAAATAAGGCTTCCTTGATCAGGGGGCCTTTTTCGCTCATTTATCATGTCCCTGAGCCCGGCTCCTAAAAGCATACCATACAATCGCCCGGTTTTTATTGACATGGTTTGGGGGCTACAGGTGACCGTGGATTGCTTATGTGTTGCTTAAAGCTGTTTACAAGTATAAAATGAATATAATGATTACCATGTAATATTATGCATTTTATGAAAATTCGTATATGTTTTCCGAACTTAGGGACCTAAAGCGATGCCATGGGCCTTAAGTCGGGGTACACCGGGAAACGGGTGTGCCTCCCATTGTGGAAAGGAAGCTGTAATCCGAATGATATTCATCATACTCGCTTATTCATCGTGTTATTCACCGCATATTTCTAATCGTATTTCTCCCCGTAATTCAAACAGCATTCCCGATCATATTTTGGTATTTCTGATTACATGTATAGCTGGACCCGGCATTGCTTTTGCCGAGTCTTTTTTTTGCCCGGAGCAGAGTATTCGCTGTAAAAATGATTCTTGTACGACAGGATAAACGGCATTTCTCAAAAGAGAGGCGGAAGTTGCTTAATTTATGCAGAGATTGGAGGGATGAGTTGATCGGTGGGTATGTTGTATGGGATCTACGCTCAGGAGACTTCAATAAGTGATGTACAAGCCTGATAAGACACCAAGTTTAAGCTGATGAGAACTCTATACAGAACAAGAGTTGCCATCCTGGCTGCCGATGACAGTAGTGTTTCTGGCTGAGAAGAAGACTTTAAGCGTAATTACATTTTGAGAGGTGATATCTAATGACGAGAAGGCTAATTGCTGTAGCGATTACCATGCTATTCATGATGTCGATGCTCCCGGGACCGGTTTTTGCCGTTAACGCTTCGGTTACCCTGACGTTGAGCGCGGACAGCGCAACGGCTGAAACCAGCATAACCGCATGGGGCAGCGCTGATCCCGACACCTGGGTGTCGGTTAAAATACTTGACAGCAGCGGAAATATAGTGTTTTACGACGCGGTTAAATCAAGCTCCAGCGGAAATTATAGCTGTACATTCAAGGTCCCCCCGGTCCCGCCCGGAACCTTGACGGTAGTAGCCGGTTACGGCAGCAATGTTGCCAATAAAGCCTTGGTGGTAACGAAAAACGGGGCGAGCCCCGGAAGCGGAGGAGGCGGCGGAGGCGGAGGCAATGCCCCTGCCGGACAGACGGTTGGCCCCGACGGAGGTACCGTAAATGAAGCCGGAGTAGTGGTGAGTTTTCCGGCGGATGCCATCAGCGGTGACATAAAAGTCACGGTTAAAAAATTAACTACAGGGATTCCTGAGGTTCCATCAGGATTGAGATTATTATTGTTGGGTGAGGTATATGAAATCAGCAGTGACGGCAATAGTGAATTCAATAAGCCTGTCACCATTACCCTGCCCTTTGATCCCTCCAAGATCGATAGCAGCCAATATGATCTGGGCATTTATTACTGGCAAAACGGGCAGTGGATCATTCTGGACAATATCGTAGTGGATGCCGCAGCCGGAACAGTAAGCGGAGAGGTAAATCATTTCAGTAAATTTGCCGTCCTGGCCCGTGAAAAAGCTGAAACACCAGGTACAGAAACACCGGGGTTAAAAGACATTGCCGGCCACTGGGCGGAAGCGAATATCATCCAGCTGGTGGCTGCCGGAGCAGTGAAGGGTTATCCGGAAGGAACGTTTAAACCGGACAACACCATCAGCAGGGCAGAGTTTGCCACTATCCTGGTGAAAGCCTTCAAGCTGGAAGCGAGAGCCGGAAAGGTATTCAACGATACCGCGGACCACTGGGCCAAGGATTTCATTGCTGCAGCAGCGGCTGAGGGAATCGTAACCGGATACAGCGATACCAGCTTTGGCCCCGACGACAGCATAACCCGGGAACAGATGGCGGTGATGATTGCCAAGGCAGCTGAACTTACCGATGCTTCAGCGGGGAAAGACTTTGCCGATGGAGGGCAGATTTCCGACTGGGCTAAAGAAGCTGTAGCCAGAGCCGGAGGAGAAGGCATAATCTCAGGTTATCCGGATAATACCTTCAGGCCCCGGGCAACCGCTACCCGAGCTGAGGCTGTAACGGTAATTGTAAAGGCATTATAGAAAGACCGGATCATGAAACCTGTGCAGGCCAAGCAGGGTTAGGCGCCAGCAATAAACTGAGAGGAGGCGGACTACAGATAAAACGGAAGCACTTCCAGGCCGCCGTTGAAAAAAGGTCACATGGAGGATGGACTAACAGAGAAAACGGAAGCACTCGTTGTGTTTAACAAAAGTGGAGAGGAGTGTTTTTGGTCATGTTTCTAAGGAAAAAGAGGTTGGGGAATTTAATTGTATGCATAATGCTAACTATATTTTTGGGATTGGGCAGCTTTATATTGCCGGTGACGGCGGCTGCCGCGGATGGAACATCGACCATGGAACTGGTGCCTGAGGATGAGGGGGATAATCAGATTTTAGCCGATCCGGCCGATAGCTCTGATAACAACGCAGGTGATGCGGCACCACTCTCAGAGGCCCCGGATTTAAATGACGACAGCGAAAATAATGGATTGGAGGAGGAGGTTTTAACCGCTCCTGCTCTAAGGGCTGATACTGCCGAGAACATCATCGGGCAGCCCGCAGAGATTGCTTTTACTGATGAAGGAAGCTGGAGTACCTCCATCAGCCGCATAACAGTAGACGGAACAGAACTGTCCTCTGAGCAATATACAATATACAGTGAGAAGATAGCTATTGCGGCCGGGGTGTTTACGGTTGCCGGCGATTATCAGATATCGGTCCAGGCCGACGGCTATGCTGATGCCGGTGTGACCCAGACCATGACAGCGATAGATCCAGTAGACAGCAATGCGCGCATGGTGTTAATGGGCATAATGACTGAGGGTTCGCCGCCTCCGGTTTTAACCGCCGATGCCGCCGATAACAGGGTCGGAAACGCCATAGACATTACCTTTGCGGAGGATGAAGCCTGGAGAAATGCCATTGCCGAGGTCACCGTCGATGGCGCTGCCATTGCGAGTGAGAAGTACTCAGCGGCAACAGGCAAGCTTACCTTTGATGCCAGCCTGTTCGCAACGGCCAAAGACTACGCCATTGTGGTAAAGGCGTCCGGTTACAGCGATGCTGCCGTAACCCAGACGGTAGGTGAGGCTGCTTTGCTTGCTCCGCCTGTCCTTGCGGCCGATGCTACCGATAACACGGTCGGCAACTCCATAGAAATTACCTTTGCGGAAGACGAAACCTGGAGAAATACCATTACTGAGGTTACCGTCGATGGCGCTGCCATTGCAGGTGACAAGTACTCAGCGGCAGCAGGCAAGCTTACTTTTGATGCCAGCCTGTTCGCAACGGCCAAAGACTACGCCATTGTGGTCAAGGCGTCCGGTTACAGCGATGCTACCGTAACCCAGACCGTGCTGGCAGTTTTGTTGCCGCTGCCCGCAGGTGATTTCACCTGGACGTCCAACAAGGAAATCCCCGACAAGACGAGAATATGGGTAACCGTAACCGTACCTGACACAACGGAATGCAGAACCTGGGTGGCGGCGGTCAACCAGGTCGTGGTGCAAAAAGACTCCGACCCACCGGTGGAGTTCCCCAAGTCGGAGAGCAACCAAACCGTTACAGACTCAAATGAGTATCTTACTGCCAGCTATTCCCCTAGAAGCGTTATCCTGGGCGCGCGTGATTACTTTGAAGACCCCGGCACCTATACCATCACCATATCGGCAGGCGGCTATATGGATTATGTATATTCTTACACCATAACCCCGGTTGCCAACCGGGCGCCGGAAAAAAACACGTACTTGCAAAACCTCCGTTTCGATTACAATAATCCGGTCGCGGAAATTGTCCTCCCGATCGATAAGATCGCTATGGACAGAGACGGCGATGAGCTGGATTTCGTAAGCTATACCCCCGATTATACCGCCAGCTTCTACAGCCTGAGATACAATGCCGCGACCAAAAGCGTCATTGTAACGGCGGCGTGGGATGAAGCGACCGCCGAAACCACCACCCTGAACAGCACCGTCCCAGTGACGATCAAGGAAGTGACTGATGATGCCTTCTCCGTCACCGTGAACCTGAGCATCACCATGGAACTGCAAAACGGGCCTACTTCTTGGACGGCCGACACCTCGGCAAACAGCGGCTTTGACAGCGCGGCGGGGGGCACGATCGGCAACGTCACCGTCACCGGAGCGATCAGCTCTTCTTACGGTACGAAATATCTTGAGAATTTCTATAGGCTAACCGTCAATGGAACAACATTAGAGCCGGGCCAATACACGGTCAGCGGCACCTACAACAAACCGCTGGTTACCATAAACAAGAGCGTGTTTACGCAAGTGGGCAACTATACCATCGGCTTCTGGTCCAAAGGGTTCAAGCCCACCACCGTGACCCAGCCCATTGTAGCGCCATTTACCACGGCTTCGGTTACTGCCGACAGTCCCACGCTGATTTACAGCGATTTTTCCGTGACCCCCCTTAAGATCGATTTTGCGGCCAGCATCACCAAAGATCAGATAACGGCGGTCAAATTCTATTTGGAAGGCGCCACCTCCTCCAAGAACATTGCCACGCAATACTATTCGGTGGTTGATCATCAGCTGATTATCAATATGGCCTCCAATAATAACGCTTATTTTGCCACCGCCCCGGGAAATCACCGCTTCGCTATTTCCGTGACCGGTTACCCGGATATTGAGGTGCCCTACTCCCTGACGGCGGTGACCGATACCAAGCCGGCCATTATGCCGGCGCCGGACCCGGTCTACATGGGCGAGGATATTGTCCTGACTTTCGACAAGGACGACCCCGGGGCGGTTGCCTATGCCGACAGCATCGCCTATATCAAGTATTCGAGCACTTTGCTGGAGTATGATGTTGACGTGGCGGCGGGAACCGTGACCATCAAGGGCAAAAAGGCGGATGACAGCTCCTACTTCTCTTCTGGCAGCTGTATCCTGGGAATCATCGTTGAAGGCTATACTTTGAACAATGTGACGCAGACGATTTCCAAGCGGCTGTCCCCCAAGGCGACGGCGGCGGCGGAGACTATTTTCGTCTATCCCCAGAATGCGGTGGTGTTCAACTATGATAAAAACCATACCGGCGCCGATGCCTGGGCGGACAATATCACCAAGATTACCCTCACTACGCCGGTCAGGAGCGTTACCCTCACCGTTAACAGCAGCGCTCTGACCATTGACAAGAATGCCGGGACCATCGCCATAAATGCCGACGTGCTGAAAAACTATTTCATCTCGGTGGGAACCTATACGGTTACGATCATCGCAACCGGCTATCAGGATGAGAAGTTTTATCAGAAGGTGGTTGCGCCTGTAGTCGCCGCTGATTCCACGGTAGCCTACAAAGGTCATTCTACCTACGATGCCGGCGATCCCGCCGCGATTCTGCCCACTTGGAGCATCGATTTCGGGAGCAGCGGCTACAAACGCGTAAAAACCGAGAATCAACAGGTATACCCGGTTGATCTGACCACGGCGACAGAGGGAACGGTTACCACCATTACCCCTAAGGCAGCTTATCTTGGCGGCCTGGCCATGAATAGAGTCCATACCTTCAGCTTTGAAGACAACAGCGGTGCCATCATAGCCTGCGCGACCGTATATGTGTGCCGGGACAGCGCCGAGGTGCTGCAAATCCTGGAAGGCGGCAATACCGTCAAGACCTTTACCATGGGCCAGTTCAAAGCCATTGCGGCGCAGGAAGGCGACAAAACCTACGACGTTTCCATGATCAACTCCTTTGGCACAAAGAAGAATGAAACGGGGTTTATGGGGCCTACCGTGCGCGGCATTATCGAAGCGGCCTACGGCAAAACGCTGGAAGAGGAATTCGGCGCGGATAATTTCGGTACCACCACCATGAAAGTGGCGGCGCCGGATGGATATTGGCAAACTCCGACGTTTACTGATGTATTCGGCACCAGATATTATTTCCCCAACATTCTCGCCGCCGATGCCGCGGAAACTTGGGAAGGCCAAGAAGTCCTGCCGGCGTTCATTGCCTACAACATCGACGACGGCAAATTTATCATCGGCCAGTGCAATCCGCTGGATATGAACAATCCCACCATGGTCAAAAATATGTTCACCAATGGTAAGGGGATTATCACTATTACCAGAGACGCCGCTTTAAGCAGTTTTGCCTCCAACTATGTAAAAGAAGCGGTAGTGGGTGATGTTACCGTGGCGGCCGGCGGTACGGCGGCTGCTCCTGTCAGAGCGGGCGCCGATACCAAAGTGGAATTCATTATGCCCAATATGGATCAGTACGCCATCCTGTACTATACCATCAACAAGGATGGCAGCACTCCCCAGGATCCTGATCCTAGCATGCAAGAGGGCGTTTTCAAGTACAATATCAAGACCTACGACACGCCCTACATTTTCGATCATCCCATCCTTGACACCCCGGGCACAACCGTGATTAAGGCGCAAGCCTACAAAATCGGGATGCTCCCCTCGCAGGTATTCAGCTTTACCTTCAATGTAGAAGCCAACATCACTCCGGCTTTGACTGCGGCCAGCGGGGTGAAGGTTGGTGAAGATGTAGTCATCACTTTCAGCGAAGACGCGGCATGGAGAGCGGCCAT
>NZ_DIPG01000105.1:18190-18822 GCF_002426325.1 Syntrophomonas sp. UBA5494
CATCACCGAGGTTGACGTCGACGGCGCCGCCATTGCCTACGGAAAATATGACAAAACGGCGGCAGGCAGAATAACCCTGGATGCTTCTCTCTTCACGGCGGCCAAGGACTACACTATTGTGTTCAAAGCGGCCGGATACCCGGACGCCACTTTGATTCAGACCGTAATGGCGGAGCCTGATCCGGTTTACACGCTTTCACCTCAGACCGATGCGGTTTATACCACGGGAACTACCGGCGACGGCATCGATACCATGACGGTCAACTCCGGCCATACGGGGTTGAAATATTTCGCGGTTGACATTACGCCGGTCGTTTCTCATGAAGGTAATGAAACCGTGGTCTTTAGCCATTTGAGAAACGGTGTTCAGCTGGAGCTCAATGCGTCAGTGGCTGACTTTGATGTGTCCAGCACGGCCAAAGCCGGATTCAATGTAAATCCCGGCGACGTGATCAAGGTGTATATTGTTGACCAGTTGACCAATGACGCCAATCACAATCCGATAGTATTCCAATAATCAATCAGACGTAACCAGCCGGTTGGGCAAGGCTCTTTACCATAGAGGCGGAGTCTTTGCCCAACCTCCTATTAGGAGATATGGGGACATGATGATCAGGAGGCCTTTTGCCTTT
>NZ_DIPG01000040.1:0-3423 GCF_002426325.1 Syntrophomonas sp. UBA5494
GCATTCCCAGAGTTTATCTTCCATAGATATAATAGCGATCATTATAGTGCCGCTTATTTTTCTATTATTCTATCTTACAATGGACAGTAAATTTGCTTGGTAAGCGGATCCCTTTTCTAAAAAAAGAGGATGGCTCTTTGGGAAAAAGTACTGCGAACTACTAGTCAGGATTCATCAGGTTATTCAACAGAAACGGAATTAAATAGCCGAAAGGGAATGATAATTTTCTGGTTAATACAAGCTTTCGCCGCCGTAGCCTGACTGCATGGGATTATGCGGTCATGATCTGTACCGTCCTACTTAGCGCTGCCATTCTGTTTGCATATATGCAGAGGCCTTGACATACAGGAGGATTTAAAGATGAAAGTGTTTTCCGTCATCGGAACTTCCAAATCAGGCAAGACCAAGACGATAGAGGCCCTTATCCCTGAATTCAGGCGAAGGGGCTATACGGTGGGGTCGGTTAAGGACATCCACTTTGAGGGCTTTGCCATCGATAAAGAGGGGACCAATACCTACCGCCACAAGATGGCAGGTTCGCAGTTGGTGACCGCCCGGGGCATACATGAAACCGATGTGATGTTTCCGGTCCGTCTTCCCCTGGAGCGGATATTGACCTGCTATGACCATGATTTCGTCATTCTGGAAGGAGCGTACGACTTTTTCGGACCGGGGATAATCACCGCCCACCATGAAGCCGAAATCGAAGAACGTATGCGTCCTGGAATTTTCGCCATATGCGGGCAAATTTCCAATCGCCTCAAAGACTACCGGGGGCTTCCGGTAGTCAATGCTATCAACGAGACCTCCCGCCTGGCTGACATTATTGGGCGGTCGGTGAATGACTGGTATCAGTATTTGGCCGCCAACAGAACGGCACTGGCTCTGAAGCGACAGAGAGGAGTGGAGCGACTGCCCAGCAAAAAGAATCATGTCTACCGTTTCGGGGATGTGGTTATCAAACATTTCAGCGATGCGGAGCGTTTTGAGGTGGAAACTCAGATAGGCAATCTCCTGGAAGATGCCGCTTTGCCTGTCCCGCAGCGCCTGGCAGTCAACCCGTTGGCCTTAACCAACATCTACCGCTTCGTCGAAGCGGTGCCGATAGTGGAGCTTGTCGAGGATGCCAGTCTGAATCAGGCCAGGGAGATTTTCGACAAGGTATTCGGCTGGATGCAGGATTTTTATGCCCTGACCCTGAATAAAACCGGGCGGCAATACATCCTCGGTGACGTCCACCTGCGCAATTTTCTGTACCACTATGATTCACATCAAGTCTACGGCCTTGATTTCGAGGAATGCTGCCCGGGACGGATAGAATCGGACTTGGCCCGCTTCTATGTCTTTCTGCTGTACTACGACCCTCCATTCACCCCTCGAAAGAGAACCCTGGCATCTTATTGGCTGAAGTTAATCGATGAATGTACCTCTTTGGATCGTGCTTTCCTACAGAAGGAAATCGAACGCGAAAACGCTGAACTGCTAATTCGTCGCCAGGGCCGCAATATATACGGGGAGAGTACTGATCTAAACCCAGGTGAACTGCTGAGGTGATTCTTCCATATTGACAAAAAGGTGAAGCCGAATTTAGGGTTTGCCGGTTCTGTCCCGTACAAACTCGGCTATATAAGGAAGGTTGCGGTATTTCTCATGGTAATCCAGGCCGTATCCGATCAGGAAGGTGTCTGGCATCACAAAACAGCGGTAGTCGATGTTGATGGTCAGGAGCCGTTCGGCGGGATTGTCCAGAAGGGTGCAGATTTTTAAACTGGCGGGCCGGGCGGCTTCCAGGTGCTGGCAGATGTAGCCCAGGGTGAGGCCGGTGCCGATCACATCTTCTGCCAGCAAGACGTCCCGCCCCTTAATATCGATGTCCAGATCTTTGGTGAAGCGTACTGCCCCGGCCTTGGGGGCGGCTTCCGGGGACAGGCCGATGGAAAGGAAATCAACTTCTAAAGGCAGGTCGATGCTGCGGGTTAAGTCAGCTACAAAGTAGAGAGAGCCTTTGAGCACGCTCACGATCACCAGATCCCGCTCCTTATAATCACGGGTGATCTCACTGCCTACCTCAGCGACTCGTTTTTGGATTTGCTCCTGAGAAAAAATGATTTTGCCGATACCTGATGAAGTCATTATTTACGATTCCTCCCGTAGGCCGAATCTTCTGGCCAGGCTATAGAAGTCGTTTTTAAATACTATGTTGATATTAGTGCCCGGATACAGCTTCTTTAACAACTGCACCTTCTTCTTTTTTTCCGAGACGTATTTCTGATCCATAGTGGTGAGCTCGATATAGGTATCAAACCGGGGCAGATAGAAATCGGGGGAAAAGGCCAGGGTGATATTGCCCTCGGCATCCCACTTGATGGGAAAGGTGCGCGGTTCGTACTGCCATTCGATGCCGTGCATATCCAGGATGGTGGCGAACTCCTCTTCGGAGGGATGTTTGAAAACCACTGGCTTCCGGTTATGGTCAGTGACCGCTTCAGGTTCGGCGGGAGATAAGCCGGACCGGTTCTGGGCCGCATACCGCAACAGGGCGACAGCCTCATCGACGCTTAATAAACCGGTATTAAGGGTCAGGTGATACAATGCCGGGTCAGACCAATCCTGTTTATAAATCGTGGAAATATAGCGCCGGTGCTTGCGGTCGGTGAGCTCCAGAAATCTCTCCGCATCCTTTTTATCCAGGCTATGGGTCTGCATAACCCTGTTGATGCGAACCTCCGGGGGGGCGATGATTTTAACATGAAGTGCCGAGGGATCTGGGGCAAATATGATCTGCGCCCCCAAACCGACGATGATGGCGGACTGTTGGGATACATAATCTTTGAGTTTGTTTTCCAGGATTGCGGCGAAACTGATGCCCAGTGATGAAGGGGTCAGAAAAAATGCGGGGCTTTCTGTGAGCATATGCAGTTCATGCTTGCCGGCCACTTCGGCAAACCATTGATTTAATATGGAGTCTCGTGTGATCACCGGTAAATTCAGATTCTTTGCCAGCTGTCGTGTAATTTCTTCGCCCAGGCTCCCAGTCTGTCGGGATATGGTGATAAGCAAACCAGTCACCTCTCGCTGCTGATCGTCGGGCCTCCGCATGCCCCTGAATTATCCTGTATTATACCATTAAACAGTATGCGGGGCTAACCGGGGTGTTTGCATGGATCCCGGCAGAGGGAAGTGCTGCAAACGGTTTCGGTTATTTACGTATCCTTAAAGGCCCTGATGAGGCCATTATTCCATTTCACCCATCAACCTATTATTACGCTTTTTTTGCTTGCCTTTCCTGCTAAGTCCTGAGACTTTTCATATTGTTTAATCTCCTCCTGCTTCCTTTAAACCATAGCCTGTTACATACTTATATCTATACTAATGTTATGATTTTGTTAAGATTTTATTAAATAAATATTTATAGTGAGGAAT
>NZ_DIPG01000040.1:3576-3983 GCF_002426325.1 Syntrophomonas sp. UBA5494
CGGGTATTCACAGTATTATATAAATAAGCTCCAAGGAATTCCTAAGATGGATTCCTAACAGAGCCGGAAAACGGAAACGGAACATCGAGTCGGAATACAGGCGCCAGTGGATCAAAAGGGTTCACTATATCTAGGAAGTAAGCCGGAAAGTAGTGTGCAGCAGGTCTGACGACATCGAAGTGATTGCTGGAAAGTCCGAAAGGGTTGGAAGGTAAGAGCGGAAGTGAAGTAAAGCTGATGTAGACGATGAGTAAGGAAGAACGGAATGGACGAAGGGCTTGTAGGAAGATAGAGATGGGAAACAGGAGTTGGAAGGTAATGATAGGAAGAAGTTGATAAAGGTTCGTTGGAGCTTACTTATTGGCATACAGCCGGGGAAAAAACTCCCCGGCCTTTTTATTTTCTGC
>NZ_DIPG01000040.1:4169-7455 GCF_002426325.1 Syntrophomonas sp. UBA5494
TGGCAGCCGCAGCTGTCATGGCAGACATGGCCTTTGGGCTTGAGGCCGGCGGCGTCCAGTTGAGTGGTGAGCTGGGTCCTTACCGAATCCAGATAGATGCGGTAAAGCTTTTGCTGCTCCACTTGTTCTTCCGGGGTTAACCCCTGGCTTTTCTTTTTGCGGGCCAATTCATTGATACGCTGAATTAATTCATCAGTGATCATTCTATACTCCTTCTACAAATGCTTTTGAGCTATTTTATCACAATTATTTGGATTAAGTTTCCCAAATCTATGGCCTTATCTGGCATAATGTATTAAAATCAGGCGTGAATAGACACGGAAAAAAATATGTAAGTGTGGGGGATTAGAAGATGAAAAGAATTCTGGTTTGCTTGTTGATCCTGGCCGCCGCTTTTAATCTGGTCGGCTGCGCCCAAAAAGAACCCGCTCCCGCGGAGTCAAAAACCATCACCATCGGAGTGATGCCCGATGTGGAATCAGTTCCCTTTATTATTGCGGAGAAGAACGGTTATTTTAAAAACCACGGCGTTGATGTGAAAATAGTTCATTTCAAAAGCGCCCAGGATAGGGACAGCGCCATGCAGAGCGGGCAGCTGGACGGGTTGATTACCGACGTCCTGGCGGTGGTGTTCGCCAACGAAGGCGGTTTTAAGCAGAAGATTATTGCCAGGAATGACGGCAATGTGGAAATGCTGGCCGGCAAGGACTCGGGAATCGATTCCATGCAGGATCTAAAAGGACGGACGGTTGGACTGTCCACCAATACCATCATGGAATACATGGTCGACAAGATGCTGGAAGCCGATCAGATGAGTCCCGCAGATGTGGAAAAAGTAGCCATTCCACCGCTGCCCACCAGACTGGAAATGCTTATGGGGGGCAAAATTGACGCCTGCATCCTGCCTGAACCCCTGGCCGGCCTGGCGGTTAAAAATGGAGCTAAAGTCCTTGCCAGCACCGATGAGCTGGCCAACAAGCCCGGGGCTATAGCTTTTACCGCGAAAAGCCTTGAGGAGAACCCTGAAGCCATCAAAGCGGTTTTCCGTGCTTACAATGACAGCGTGGCTTACCTGCAGCAAGAACCGGCCGAAAGCTACTTGGACTTTGTGATCGAGTCCCAGGGCTTCCCGGCCAATATCAGAGATTCCCTGGTTTTGCCCCAATACTCCGTGGCGGTGAAACCGGATGAGAAGATCGTCAATGATGTAGTGCAGTGGATGAAAGCTAAAAATTTCATTAAAGGGAATTATGAATATCAAGACCTGGTGGATGAATCAATATTGAGGTAGCTTTTAGTGATCAAGATCAAGGATTTATCGGTGTACTATAAATGGAAAAACCAGGAGATCATGGCCCTGGATCATCTGAGCATCGACATCGAAAGCGGAGAAATCTATACTTTTATCGGTCCTTCCGGCTGTGGCAAATCGACTCTGTTGTACGTATTGTCGGGGATAAAGAAGCAATATGGCGGCCAGGTTTCCATAGACGGGCGGGCCGTGGACCCCAAAGCGCAGCGCATCGGGCTGATCCTGCAGAATTACGGGCTGGTACCCTGGAAAACGGTCTATCAGAATGCCATGTTAGGCCTCAAGATCAAAAAGGACCGGATCGCTCTCGATGAATACAGCCGCTATATTTTTCAACAGCTGGGGATCGATGATTTGCTGCACCGCTATCCCAAGGAATTGAGCGGGGGGCAGCAGCAGCGGGTGGCCATTGCCCGGGCATTTCTGTTAAAACCGGATCTGCTCCTGATGGATGAGCCTTTCTCCGCTCTGGATGCCATCACCCGTGAGGAGATTCAGGAGCTTTTCTTGAACATCTGGAAAGAGCATCAGGTGACCACGGTTTTTATCACCCACAGTGTGGACGAGGCCCTCTACCTGGGCAGCAACATCGTAGTGCTCTCTCCGGCTCCGGGACGGGTTCTGGAGAACATCAAAAACCCCTGTTTTATGATGGATAACCTGCGCTCCCGGGATGAATACCAGATGATGTCCAATCAACTGCGGACCATTATCAAGCACTAGAGAATACAGTGGTGACACTTTTGTGTCACCACTGTGTCCATATCATGGATAGTAGGAATATACCGATTCCAGCCGCGAGTCCTATGGCCGGATTGAGCGCGATGCATATAAGGGCACTAAAGGGAAAGAGTATACCGCAAGCATGACAGCCTATATTGTAAAAGGTGATATACTTAATAATGCTTTTGGCCAAATATCACAGCCAATCAATAAAGCCGTATACTTCCCAACGCAACATGCGAGCGCATGATGGAAAGTTGGGGAACACATAGGAAATTCAATAAAGAATTATTCTATGGAGTCGGTACTATTTTCAACCATATATAAGAGATAAGAGGAGGGGCTAATGCTAACTATAAAAGACATATTGCCGCTTACAAAGAAGAATAATGTTTTAGATTGTTTAAAAAAGCATTATAAATGCGATAGTTTAGAAAAATAATTTAATATTGTTCAATTGGAGAGGAGACGCTTGCTGTTTCTATAACAGTAGAGCCATTTATGACTTTTGCTGTAGTCAACACGCGATAATTGTATCCAGAATATACATAATATCCTTTTTGCATACTATGGGAACCCTTGCCTGTAAAAGATTGTGACCAGGACTTGACGTCAGACCAACCGCTGCCATTTGAGCGTTGGAGCGTAAGGGTTAGGGAAGAATTATAATCTTCCAATAAAATTAAGTAGCCTGAACAAGTTGCGTATCCACTTGTGTTTATTGAAAGTCCGGAGCCAATCGCGGAAAGATAAACATAATTAATTTGTTGGCCCCCATTAATGCCGTTACCCGAAGAACCAGTATCCGCATAAACGGGGGCGCTCCCGGCAAAAATTAATAAGAACGCCAATATCAAAGGGACAATCTTTTTTCTCATCAAAAAAACCTCCTAAATATATTCTTAAATATATAAACACCCCAGGAGGTTCTTTTGTAACACCCTTATTAAAATTATTTTATCAATGTTACACTTTCAGCCATTTTTATCATGTCCTCGTCTTGTAAATTACTTTCATATGCATCAGCTTACTATAATGGAGTAGCAGGTCTATATAGAACAGTGAGCTATCATGTTTCTACCCCCCCTGGGGATACTCCATGGGCAGGGACTTCTTATGCAAATCTAAATTTTGCTCAGGTGAATTAAATAGCAATAACCTAATCTGAATAAAACTAGCGCCACCATCACAAAAAATATTTACCTTATAAAAGAGATGAAATCCTGTTAACAGCTGTGTTTTGTAAAGATT
>NZ_DIPG01000040.1:7640-8040 GCF_002426325.1 Syntrophomonas sp. UBA5494
ATTAGGGCATGGTGAGAAATGAGGTCAGCGAAATGTTGGAATTTTTAGATAAGTATTTAGCTGTTATTAATGCAGTTATAGCCACAGCTTCTATTATCATCTTATATGCGTTATTTGGTTTATTGCGTAAAAAGTTTGATAAGCCTAAATCATTTTGGATAATATATTGGGCATCGAGTTTAATTGTTTTGCTAGGCACTATATTTTTATTAAGTATTTATATTAAACTAAACTATACTTTGGCAGGGAATGCAGTAGGCATAAACTGGGGATATAATGAGTTGTTTTTTTATGGTCTGGTGTATTTCCTCGCCATGCTCGGCATTTTCTATTTATGGTATAAAAAAGGGAAAAGACCTGTTTCTCACGCTGTAATCTTCTGGGTATTAGCTATTGTTTT
>NZ_DIPG01000102.1:0-8030 GCF_002426325.1 Syntrophomonas sp. UBA5494
TCGGAGGAAGAACGCGCTGTCACTGCGGCGCTCACCCAGGCATATCCCGACAGGCAGCTGACATTGTCCGAATCGTTAACCGTTGAGCCATTCATCGGAAGGCATTTTTTCACCAATGGGTTGATCGCCATCGCGCTCTCATTTCTGCTCATACTCGTATACGTGGGATTCAGGTTTAGGAATATCGGCGGGCTTTCTGCAGGCGCTATGGCAATTATTGCCTTGTTTCATGACGTTTTTATCGTCACCGCGGTTTTTATAATCTTTAAAATCCCCTTAAACAACGCATTTATTGCCGCGATTCTTACCATCATCGGTTTTTCCATCAATGATACCATTGTCATTTATGACCGGATCCGGGAAAATGAGCATATCTTCCGGAAACAAACCTCCGCTGAGGAACTGGTCGACACCAGCATCAATCAATCCATGATGCGCTCAGTCAACACAAATATTGCGGTGTTTGTAAGTATTACCGTGGTGTATGTTTTCGCGCAGATATATGATATCGGATCTATTAGAGCATTCGCCCTGCCCATGATGTTTGGCACCATTTCCGGCTGTTACTCAACCATCTGTATCGCGGGGCCGCTTTGGACCATGTGGCAAAATCACAAAAAGAATAAAGGCCTTGCAGCCTGCTAAAATATGAAATGGCATAGCGGCTATATTGTCCGAAGCAAGCACCAAGGGGCGGTTTCTCCCGCCCCTTTGGCAACTCAATGAACTGATCCGCCTCATACATTTCACTTTTATCACAGATTACCACATCCCCCAGAAAGGGAGAACCGTCCCCTAGCTCGGGAGGCAGCAGAGGACGGCAGGTTGAGGAAGCATAGGAACGTGGAATGGCTATCATTCCCGAATTACCTTTGATTATCGCAGTCTCAGAGGGAAATTCGGAGGGAGGCGAAAGCACTGTTTTCCTTGTCCCTGTAATTATGATAAAACCTCATGGTTAGAGGTATTGTTTTCTAAAAGAAAAAAAGGATTGGACAGCAACCTTACTGAACCTTTTTCAAAGCCAGTTTCGATTGCTGCTTGTGATAGTCTAGGTACTCAGACAGACGCCGTGAAGAAGAATTTATAATCTGATTCCTGGATATGCCTTCCTTAGAGGCCAGTGCAAGAGCTTTGGTATTTTCGCCGACATTGTAGCAAATGTGAGCGTCACTGTTGATGCTTACTAAAGCCTTATATTTCTTAGCCATCTTGGCAAAGTCAGTGCACAGCGGAAAACTTCCGGGTCGAACTATGAATGAGCTATTATTCAGTTCCAAGGCTTTATTATAATCCCTGGCGGCCCTTACCACTGTTTCTACGTCAACGGGGTATTTAGGGTTTCCGGGATGGGTGATCACGTGCACAAAGGGATTCTTTATCGCGGCCACCATCGCTACCGTGTTTTCCTCCAGAGTTGTTCCGCTATATCCAGTGTCATCGTGAAATCCGGCCAAAACGATATCCAGATAATCAGACAATACGATCTCCGGCATATCGATGTTACCGGCAGAGTCCAGAATATTGGCTTCCACACCCCTTAAAACCTCAACTCCTTGCATTACGCGGGGGAGAGAAATCAAATTCGTAAAGTGATACCAGTGAGGAGCTCCGGGCATGTTCAGCCCATGATCGGTAATCGCTATGGTTTTTAAATCTTTTTCACCAGCCGCCTCAACGATCTCTTTTATCGTGCTGTAGCCATGACCACTGGCAGTGGTATGAATGTGCAAATCTGCTTCCATTCTCATCATTTCTTATTTCACCTCCTTTCATTTTAATTTTACAATCTGAATATTAATTAACATCAATTGATAAGTAAATTTTATGTAATCTTTAGGTTTGGATATGTTTACAACGGCCGGGGACTTTTATCGGGATAATTATCTGTCAGGAGTCAAAACAATTTGGCGGATCACTTGAGTTATGGGAACTGTCTCCTTATTGTTCCATGGGGGTAAATTTTCTATAATTATAATGATGATTAATGTGTAGGGCGGGGAGAAACGAAGATGTTGGCTAAAGCGGCGACGGTGTTTACTGTAGTAGGATTGGTTTTGTTTTCCTATGGAGGTCTGTCTTATCTCAAGATAAGCCGTGAGCTTCAAAAACTCAAAGAAGAGGACCTGGTGGCTTATTACCTGGACCTCTTCTATAATTTGCTGCCCCGCCCGTTCTGGAGTGCGGTGGCCGGCCTGATCTTGATGCTCATGGGCTTTGTCACCGGCATTGCGGCATTTTGCTTCGAGAAGTAAACCTGCTTTGATCTTATTACGGGCTACTCCATCAACAGGATGCGGGCGCCTACGGCCAGCAGGAGCACTCCTAAGATGTCTCTTATTTGGAAATCACATTGCTTCATGCCAAAAGCCCCTATGTTGTCAATGATCAATGCGGTTAAAATCTGAGCCACAATAATGGCAGTGGTGGCATTGCCAACCCCAATCTGCGGTATGGTGCGCACCACTGCGTATATAATCACCACATTCATAATACCGCCCAAATAGGCGTACCAGGGAACCTCCTGCAGTTTGCTGGTCTGCCAGCCTATCCCCAAAGCCAAAATAATCAATGATACGGTCAACACCCCGATGACATGCACCACCAGGGTCGATTGCCAGATTCCGATCACCTTGCCCAGGGCCGCGTTAAATGTTCCTTGCAGGGCCATAGCCGCTCCGGATAGGGCTGCCAAACCCAAATAAAGCCAATTCACCGCTTGTGCTCCTTTCGCCTCTGTTGGCTATATTGTTTATAACCGCCAGTGGTTTTATGCAAGGAGCTAACTGCAGCGCCCTTTAGAAGCGGTCCCAGACCCCGTAAATCCATTTCAAATAACAGGCCCGGGCTCGACGCAGCTTATTGAGCTTATCACGCAACTGCTGGCGTTCTGTGAAATTGCCGCAATTGACCAGCTGTTCCTTCAATCGCTCGATATCTTCCTGCAGATCATGGAGTGTCTTTCCTACCCAGCCGTTTTGCACCGCTTACCACCCCGTTAAAAATGTTAACCCACTATTAGTTTACGGAGTATTATGGCATAGGTGCCGATCGGCACATGGAATCATTTGGTATCAGGCCTAAATAAAGGTGGCCAGAGCGATGATGACAACGCCGATGCAGAAGCCCATCCACCGGCTGCGCATTCCTTGGGCCGATGCCTGCGGCCACAGCTGGAACACAACTAAATAGAGCATTATGCCCGAAGCAAAGCCTAACAGCCAGGGCAATAACTGCGGCACCATAGCTATGCCCAGTTTTCCGGCGCCAGTCCCCAGCGGAGTGATCAGGCCTATGGCAGCCGTCTCCAGCAGAATGCGCAGGCGGCGCTGCCCCCCCATCAGCAAGGGGGCGGCTATAGCCATGCCCTCAGGAATATTATGTATAGCAATGGCCAGGGCGATCACCATGCCGGTGCGCGCCTTAAGTTCCCCGCCCATAGCGATGGCCATGCCCTCAGGCAGGTCATGCATGGCTATCCCCAGCATGATCAGGTAACCAAGTCCCAGCAAAGTCTCCGGCCCCTTCATCTTTTTTCCCAGCCAGAGATCACAGAAAAAGATGGCGGCGACGCCCAGCAGAATGCCCCCCAAAGCGGCTTTAGGACTGCTCAACAGAGCGGATGGCAACATATCCAGCAACACTACCGCCACCATTACGCCCGAAGCCAGGCCAAGAAAAACGGCCAGGCTGCGGTTGCTCCAATTGCGCTTCATAAAAAGCACCAGGGCCCCGACGGTAGTGCAGAATCCCGCCGCAACGCTCATAAATATTACATTATCAAACACCTTCATTCCCCCGGCCGCTTAACCCATAATAATAATTCTTATGTGGTAAACGGCCGGATTAGGATTTTTTTGAGTGACAGCCGGGGCCGGACGCCGTCCCCAAATGGAATTTACGGGCTATTCCGGCCAGTTGAAATAATTACCAGCGGATTTGCGCTTAGCAGTAATATTCACAGCAAAAATCTCATAAGGTGCAGCAAGGAGGTGGAAAGAGGTGTGGAAAAATTTAAGCATTGAATTGAATGGACTGGCCCGGGCGATTCTATTATCGCTGCTCCTGGCAGCGGCTGCTGCTGTGGTTGTGTATTATACCAACCTGTCGGAGGAGCTGTTTGGGCTTATGGCCCAGTTGATCCTGGCCCTAGGCGTTTTTACAGGAGCGGCCTATGTTGCCAAGGTTCGTGCCAGCCGGGGTCTGGTCAGGGGGTTGAATTTCGGGGTGATGATCTTTATCCTTATGCTCATTGCAACTGTGGCCATCAGTCCCGGCTTACTCAGTTTAAAAGGTTCACTTTACAACCTTTTGCTCTGTTTGGCATCCGGGGCTTTGGGCGGCATCCGGGGCATCGGGCTGAGCAACAATTCTTAGAAAATCCCTACGATGGAAAAACCAGAAAACAGCCAGCAAAGCCGACTCACCCGGCTCCGCTGGCCGTCTTTTTACAGACTGTAGCGGTACCTGCCGTTTCCCGGTCAGGTCCGATCTCTAAACCATTGCGACTCTTCATTTTATCCCCAACCATTAACCCCATATCTTCATCAAAAGATTGCGCAGGAAACCCGGGAGCCTAAAGTAATATACCCGCACTTGTTTTTGCCTCCTTAAAATAAACACTACCTTTTCTGGTATTGTATGATTGTCTGTTAAAAAAGGTGACAAATATTTAGGACGGGGTCAAATAAGCGGTGCCGGTTCCAGCCAAGAAAGCGGGCAATTCGGCTCTTTTAAGGCTGACTACCTTTTTGATGGGAATACTGTTTTTGAATACCCGGCCATAAGAGCGGTTGGCCAGACGGGCGTCCAGAACGATCAATAGTCCGCGGTCGCTTTCACTGCGGATCAAGCGCCCGGCGCCTTGCTTAAAGCGGACCGCAGCATCGGGCAGCATGAAGCCCTGAAAACTGCTGCGTCTTTGCAGCCGGAAATAACGGTCGCCGGCACTGCAGAAAGGGTCGGCCGGGGAACGGAAGGGCAAGCGTACCATAACCAGGGTTTGCAGAACCTCCCCTTTGAGATCGACCCCTTCCCAAAAGGTCTCCAATCCCATCAATACAGTATTGGGAGCCTCGATGAACAACTCCATAAGGCGCTTGAATTCTCCATCCTCACCCTGCACCAGGAGGCAGAGTCCTTGTTCATCGGCCCAATCCCGCAAGTCTTTGGAGGCCTGGCGCAGCTCTTTGCGCGAGGTGAACAAGACCATGGTGCGGCCCTGGGTGACGGTGAGAATATCCTTCAAGGCATTGGCTACGGCCTTGGGGAAACCGGCCGAGGTCGGATCAGGCATATCGTAAAGCGACAAAAGCAGGGCTTGCTTATCATACTCGAAAGGGGAGTACTGCAGTAAGGTCTGTACCCGATCGCGGTCGTCCAGGCAGTTAAGCCCATTCTTTTCGATGAAGTAGCTGAACGAGTCCTCAATGGTCAGGGTTGCCGAAACCATCACCAGGGACTCCAATTTGCTGAACAATCGCTGATGCAGAAGCTCCCCGATGCGGATACTGGAAGATGACAGTCTTACCGGCTGACCATCTTGAAACTCCACCCAGCAAAGCGTATCCGGCCTGTCAGGGGACTCTTCCATGACCATAAAGGCATTTTCCGATCCTTCCCTGAGCAACTGAATCACCGCATTGATCTCCACTTCCTCCTCCATCCCGTTTAGCTCCGCTTTGAGCTCGGCAAGACGGTGAATCAAGAGGTTCATCAAGTGCTGCCAGCCGGTATAATTGTCGATCAGCTCAGCAAACCACCGGCTTTGGAAATCCTGGTGTTCCAGGACCCGGGCATGATCATCCCGGACTTTTACGGCTTTAATCGCGGCAAAACAGGCTTCTAAATACTCTCCGCAACGGTAGACCATGGTGGAAAGCTCGTTTAAAGCGGCCATCAGGTTGGGATAGCGGCCTTTGAGATACTGCAGGTAGCCGCGCTCATGCCTGCGTTCCTTGCTGTACAACAGCCGCAGGATATCCCGGCACTCTTCAAGTGAGAACACCGCCGACAGCTTGTCAAAAGATTCCCGCTCGAAGGTATGGGCCTCGTCAATAATCAGGTAATGATATTCCGGCAGGATGCTGTTATCAACCAAAAGGTCCGAAAGCAGCAGAGAATGATTGACTATCAATAAATCAGCCTTTTCCAGGCGCTTTAACATTTTTAAACGGAAGCATTTTTCACGGTAAGGGCAGAGTTCACGGGCACAACTGCGCCGGTTGGCGCCCAACAGGCCCCAGTGCCGCATAAGCTCCCCGGGCAGCCCCAGTTCTTTTCGATCACCGCTTTCAGTGCTCTCCGCCCATGACAAGACCGCGGTTATAAATCTCTCCTGCTCGTCATCAAGCTTCTGTTTGCCGGCCAGGATGCTCATATACTGGTTCCAGCACAGGTAATTTTCTCGGCCTTTGGCCTCTGCAACAGAGTAACCGGAACCCAGAATATACTTAAGATCGGGGATGTCATGTTCGGTCAATTGCTCTTGCAAAGCCCGGGTGCGGGTGGAGACCACCACCTTTTCACCGCTTTCCAGAGTCCACAGAATCGCCGGCACCAGATAAGCGAAGGATTTCCCCACCCCGGTGCCCACTTCGGCTACCAGGAATTCCCGGTTGGCAAAGGCATCGGCCACCGCCTCAGCCATCTTTACCTGTTCATCACGGCGCCGGTATTGTTTGATGTGCTGTTCCATTGCTCCGCCGGGCCGAAAATAGGCAGCCACGGCCTCGCGGTTAAAGCTCATGAGCCAGAATACTCCTTTGAAAGGCGTTCTCTCCTGCCACCGGTTTCAGTAAAACGCTGCCACCGCGGTATCATTATGGAGGTGTTGGCCTGGCGCCAACGGCCGTGCTTAAGCTCGCAGCGCATTCCATTCATAGACTATTCGATAGGAATCACTTCCCAGGCCTTGCCCTGGGGTCTTATATGGTAGGCTGCTTCCACCCTGACCTGTTCGTTTTGCAGCAACTCCCGCTGGGCGGCCAGGCTTTCCAGGCGGGTTTTCACCGCCAGCCCGCAGCTGGCAGATATCTCCCGGGGGATGGGAATCACCAGGTATTCAGCCCCGGACCTATGCAAGACCTTTTCCGCCTTCAAGGCCTGTGTGGTGGTGCTGAAGGTTAAAAGGCCATAATCATCTAGTTTAATCAACTGTTTGCTCATTGTGACCGACCTGTCCTATTTGTAATTGATGGGGCCTCTATTGAATAAGGTGCCTCGGGCATCGCTTACAATGCGATCATCACACCAAATTTCGGCTTCAGCGAAGATCATGTTTTTACCCGCCCGCACCACTTTGCCGGTGCCCCGAAGCTTTGAGCCCAATGGTACCGAGGTAATCACTGAAGCGGAAATGTCTACCGTAACCCCGGTTATCCCCAGGGAGCGAACCGCATTGCCCATGACTGCGTCTGCCAGCGAGATAATCAGCCCGCCATGCACTAATCCCAGCGGATTGCAGTGCTTCTCTGCGGTCACGACTTCAAATTCAGATAAACCTGGACCCAGTCGCACAAGTTCCAAACCCAGGAGCTGATAGTAAAGGGTGTCTTTAAGCGATCTGCTCAGATAATCGCATAACTTTTCGTCAATGCCGGCATTTACTACAGCCACAATGATTCCTCCTCATTTGTTGATAAGGTTAATTATAGCATAAGCGGTGGATTTGCTAATATGTGCCTTAAGCTGCGGCTTTCATATTCGCCTCTGTTTTGGTGCAAATTAATTTTAATTAACAGGAGGTGAGGTAAAAGGTGCAGGATAATCAAAGAGACTGGACCAGGCTCTTGGCAATGGCATTATCTGTGGTAATAATTCTGGTGACGCTGTGGTTCACGATGGGGAGAAAACCTCCGGCGGAAGTGCCGCAGAAGCCGCAGACGGTGCCGGAGGAGCGACAGGCCGAAACCGATTGGTACGTCAAATTCTCGGTTAAAGATCAAAAATCCACCGCCTATTTAGAATACGGGGGAGTGCGGCCATCCAGCGGCGGCAGCTATTATATCGGCGGGGGTGCTGTTTACCCT
>NZ_DIPG01000102.1:8129-9473 GCF_002426325.1 Syntrophomonas sp. UBA5494
TTATATCGGCGGGGTTGCTGTTCACCCTATTTATCCGGGTGTAGATCCGCGCAAACCCATTATCCCCTATGGAACCATGATATATCTGGAGGAACCCATCACTGTACAGGGCCGTGAAATGTCAGCCTTCAAAGTCTTCGATACCGGGGATATATATTACGGGCGCTATGGCGCCACCCCTTATTGGATTGATGTCTTCCTGGGACGCGGCAATTATTACAGCGATCGCAGCGCTGGGGAATTCGGCATCAAAACTGTCGATTATTACTGGTATGAACCGTGGCGATAACTGGAGCAGCAAGGCCCTGAACGGCATAATTCCGCCCCGCCCCGCGCTTTACGGCAGCGCATGGCGGCCTTAGACCGTATCGATGCGGTAAATTCCAATTCCGATTATTTATATGCTACAAATCCAGCCCGGCCAGTTTATCTAGCGGCTGAAGCGGTGCAAATAACCCTGAATATATTCGCTAACCGCGCCGGCAGGCGAATAAATGCCAAAATGCCCCTCGCAGAGAATATCCGCATTTAAAGCCAGGAGCTTTTCCATGGATTTCTTCCACTGCACCTTGTCAGAACCCCACTCTTTGGTAAAAGGGCCATGTATATCCTGGCCGAACAGAATGCGCTGTTTATCGATATCCACATAGACCGCGATACTTCCCGGGGTGTGTCCCGGGGTATGGACGCAATGCAGGGCCAAATCCCCAATCATCACGGTTTCGTCGCCGCAAATAACCCGGTCCACCTTGACTCCCCGATACTTCACCCCATACCAGGCGGCAGCGGTAAGCTCGGGCCGGCCTTCTTCTATAGCCGGCAGTTCCAGGCGATGGGCAATGACTTTCGCTCCCAGGATATCCTTGAAAGCCTCAAGCCCGCCGATATGGTCGATATGCCCGTGGGTCACAATAATCGTTTTGATGTAATCAAGGTTTAACCCGCTGTACGCCATATTATCCATGATCTGAGCTACGCTGCCCCCTGCTCCGGTATCAATCAAGCAGGATGAACCGGGTGCTTCCACCAGATAAACCAGACAATCCTCGGCATCAGACAGTCTTCCGCCTCCCACCTGATATACACACGGCGCTATTTCTACAACTTTTTTTCTCATGTCTTATCCCCTTGTCCGCACATTATCTAAATTATGCAAAATATCTCTTTTAGATTACCTCTACCGCTGTGGCTTTTCAAATAATCTGTGGCGTCTGGAGACAGGCAGGAGCGTTTTAAGACCGGGGCAGTTTTTCAAAACCCGGCTCCACTTGCGTCCAAGCAAAAACAGCAGAGCGGGCGACGGAAGCGAAGGGCAAGGCCTGAAATAGGCCCGCGATTGAGGCG
>NZ_DIPG01000102.1:9564-10147 GCF_002426325.1 Syntrophomonas sp. UBA5494
ATTGAGGCGTACAAATAGTACGTTGATTGAGCGGGCCTATTGAGCAACGCAGTTATTCGCTTTTGTCGACGGTCTGACAGCAGGATGACCTGCCGTCAGTTTGTCTTTCAGTCAAGTACCGTCTATTTTAAAAATTTAATGGTGAAGGGATATTGAAAGGGCTGCCCGTTACTGACATTAAGTGACGCGATTACAACCAGGATCATATCGACCACACCCAGTGCGCCAAGCAGAAGAAGTGTCAAAAGGCTCAAAGGAATAAACACTAGGGTCACCAATAGTATACCTGCCACCATCAGCCCGACCACCGCATAAATGCTCATGGATATCTGGAAATTCAGGGATTCCTTGCCCTGTTCGTCCACCAGCGGGTATTGATCCCTTCTCAACAGCCATACAATCAACGGTCCCAATACGTTTCCCAGAGGAAGCCCGGTAAAGGCAAGAAAAGCGCTCAAGTGACATGCCATAGCCCAGTTGCGCTCGGTGGGATCGCCAGAATCCATATTAATACCTCCTATTTGATCCATTGCAGCTTCTGATGTCAGATAACGGCGCTCATTTTGCCCCAACCTCGATCCGG
>NZ_DIPG01000030.1:0-130 GCF_002426325.1 Syntrophomonas sp. UBA5494
ATCAGGAATTCCCTCTCCATGAAGGGGCTCTTACCGGTTGCGGCCATTACTGCCAGGAAGCTGATCATGGTGACTGGAAACAGCGGGCTGAATATCTTGGCCAGAATAGGAAGGCAAAGGGGGTTTATTG
>NZ_DIPG01000030.1:263-5966 GCF_002426325.1 Syntrophomonas sp. UBA5494
ATAGCTAAACAGATGGGCCGTACGGCACTGATAAAGCCAACATCCCGAATAAATGGGGCGGGAGGCGCTTTATTCAACCTCGTACTTGGAGGCTCCGCAGTTAGGACAACTTTGCAGGGAAAGCGGCATTTCAAGCCCGCAGCCGTCCAATAGCGGTTGGTTTTTTAAAATCTCGCCGGCCGGGCCATCCGCTGCGACTAAGCCGTCTTTTATCACAATAACCCGCCGGCAGGTTTCTAAGACCATGTCCAAATCATGGCTGGTGATTATTTTAGTATGTTCGAAACTTTTCAGCAGTCCCATAACCCGTCGCCGGGACTGGGGATCGAGGAATGAGGTCGGTTCATCCATGATCAAAATATCAGGCCTCATGGACAGCACCGTGGCGATGGCGGCGGCCCGCTTTTCCCCGCCTGACAGTTTAAAAGGCGCCCGGTCTTTCAGATGAGGAATTCCTACTTGGGTCAGAGCCTCGATGACCCTGCTTTCAACTTCCGCCTCATCCAGCTGATAATTCCTGGGCCCAAAGGCGACATCGTCCCCGACCGTGGTCATAAACAGCTGATCGTCGGGATCCTGGAATACCATGCCCAATCTCTGCCGGATCATGGGCAAGGTCTTCTTAGTCAGACGGGTATCACCCACTAAGATTTCACCCGAATCCGGAAAGAGTATGCCCATCAACAGCATGAGGAGGGTGGATTTGCCTGCTCCGTTGGCTCCGATGACCCCCACCGATTCGCCGTGAAAGATAGTGAAAGACATCCCGCGTATGGCTTGGTGTCCATCGGGGTAGGAAAAATGCAGGTTACTCACTTCGACTTTATGATGACTCATTTAAAAAACCCCCGTTAATAACGAACCCAGCCATAAGGGCCAATCATATAATCGCGCCATTATGAAAAACGTGCTCCACCCCGCCAAAAACCCTAAATCTCCGGCGCCGATTTTCGCCATAGCGCCGCTGTTATACTCACCCGCAAATCCCCGCAGGCACATGGCCGCATAGACCCGCTGGGCCCTGTCAAACGACCGCAGCAACAGACTGCCGGTTAAAGAGCCCCAGGCCTCGCGCTTTATTCCCTTCTGCCCCGGAGCGCGCAGGGAATAGGCCCTGAGCATCCTGGCCAGTTCATTTCCCAGAACCGATATATACCGGTAAGTCAACAGCAACTGCAAAACAAAAACCCTGGGAACCCGGATCATGCGCAGGGCCGCTCCCAATCTCTCCATTCCCGTAGTGGCCACCAAAAGGATGCCGGCCGCCACGGTCAAAACGCATTTTATCAAAATGGATATAAATGTCAGCCATCCTCTGGAGATGGTGAATCCCAACAACTCCACCGTTTGATGATCAAACACCGGGTTGAATATACCGATCCCGATTACGAACGGCATGGCCCAGGCAATGCGCTTCAGCACCTCTCCCAGGGGCAGCTCCGCCAGGGAAAAAATGACGACCGGATAAAAGATCAGCGGCAAGAGTGAGCTTATTTCATACCTGCCAAATGACACTACCACAATCAAATAAAAGATTGTGGTGAGCAGCTTGACGAGGGGATGAAGATTGTTCACGGCATTCTGCCGCCGGGCCAGGTCATCCCAAATCCGTATGTTGTGTAGAGCGTCGTTCATAGTGGCCAGATTAATCAAATCCTAAATAAAGATGAGGGCAGGAGGGGGGAATTCCTGCCCCGAGGTTATTATTACGCAGCAGCCCTGCTGCCTTTCTTTTTGGATAAACTGATGACGTAGCCGATCAAGGCTGCCATAATCAGGGTCAGGGCGCCTCCGACCAGACCTGCCACACTGGTTCCAGCGTCAACCGCGGGCCAGGTCCCTGCAGCTTCTTCAGCGGCGGCTGCTTCCACAATTTCTTCTTCAGAGGCTTTGAAGCCGTAATCAGGCATGAAAGCAGTTTTGCTTTGCAGGTCCGATAAGGCTTGATGAATACCTGCGGGAGCTTCCAGTTCCGCTGTACCCGCGATTCTTTCCATAGACCACTCCAGTCCGTCGGGACTGGACGAGGCGAACCAGGACAGAGCCCCGCCCACTATCACAACAGCTACAACCAGTCCGGTTAAAACCTTCTTAATGGATATATTGCCCATAGCCTCGCCGGCGGCGGCTTTTTCAAGCACTTCCGGCCGGGCCTTCCATACAAAGGCAACCACGGCCGCGGTCACCAGCCCTTCCACCAATCCTATCGCCAGGTGAATGGGCTGCATCAGCAAAACAAAGCTGGCAAAAGGAAGTTCCGTCCTTCCCGATGCAAGCGTTTCCAGAACGACGCTGAAAGCACCTAATTGCAGTGCGATTAGGGCCGAGATCGTGGCTCCCCAAAAGATGTTCTTGGATGTCAGTCCTCTGTGGGTAAACCATTTGTATATCAACGGATAGGCGATAAAGCAAGTATAGAAACCCAGATTAAATACATTGCAGCCATAGGCCAGCAAGCCTCCGTCTCCAAAGAACAGGGCCTGAATCAGCAATATGGAGGCCATGGTCAAAAAGCCCGCATACGGGCCTAACAGAATGGCGAGCAGCATTCCCCCTCCCAGGTGGCCGCTGGATCCGGTGGCGGGTATAGTGAAATTGATCATCTGAGCCGCAAACACGAATGCGCCCATCACTCCCATCAAGGGAATTTTCTTTTCATCCATGTCGCCGCTTATTTTCTTGGCTGAATAGGCCGCCATTCCAGCAGTGACGGCCAGCATGGCCCCGCCAACCGCCGGCGAAATCAAGGCATCCGCCATATGCATATTATCGACTCCTTTCCAAATAAAACGACCCATAAAGGGTTTCTCATAGACTGGTCCCTTCATGGGTCGGTTATATGATCGAAATTATACTTCCGTGGCCTTTATGTATCCAGACAACTGCAGAGACGAAACCTTCTTGGTTCCATTACACAATAAAAATAGCATAGTCCGCGCCGGATGTAAACCTTTTTAAGACAGCCAACGACATTCCCCGCGGACAATGGGGGACGGCCCTGATTTTTACATGGAGCGTGCCATACCCTCCAATTGTTCAGCCATACTGGCGATTTCCTCAATGCTGGCGCTCATTTCTTCGGTGGCGGCGGCCTGCTCTTCACTGGAGCACAGGGTTTGTTTACTGCCGCTATTGGCTTTTTCCAAAGTTTCCTTGATTCGGTCGGTCAATACTTTGACCTTTTGCACGGTGCCTTTGGATTCATCAGACAATTTGCGGATTTCCTCGGCCACCACGCCGAAGCCCCTCCCCACATCTCCGGCCCGGGCCGCTTCTATGGCGGCATTTAAGCCCAGCATCTTGGTCTCGTCGGCTATCTGCTTGATAAATCCCATTACCTCGTTAATCTGTTCGGACACCTGGTATATTTCCGCAATATTATTGTTCAATTCCTGCTCATTGGCGGTAATCTGCGACGCCGCCGCGGCCAGCTCCTGCACCACTGCGGAAATTTCGCTCATGCTCTGATTGAGGTTCTGCGCCATAGTGCGCAGGTTTACCGCGTTTTGCCGGGGCAGATAGATTCCAAAAGTGGCCACCAGTTGAGTGGGATCTTCAGTATCGAAACAGGGATAATTGATAGCCAGGACCGGCACCCCGTTTACGGTGGTTTCCCGCATGGCCATCTTTTTAGTGCTTAAAACCTGGCGGGCTATCATATCATCGGTAATGGGGTCGCCCTTCTGTATATCCGGTATATCGAATTTTTCAGAACCCTGACAGATAGCCACGCTTTCTAAATTGGTCATGTAAAGGAATGAGCCTTCCGGGTACATATTTACAATCAAAGGCGCAAAGTCTTTAAACGCGAAGGCAATAGGATCCACTCTGGTTACACCGATGCTTAAGACGCCACTGACAGTATCCCCGTCTATAATCGGGTAACTGGCAAATACCAGGCGTATGCCGTATACGGCGCGGTCAACCTTCTCTATGGTAACTTGCCTTTCATTTATGGCACGAATCCAACCCCCGTGACTGTCAAGACGGTCGCCTACCTTAATGCCGGGCAAATTTAAAGCTTTGGCTGTGGTTTTCCAAACAATCTTGTCCAGGTCGGTTACAACGATGACCGCCCCTCTAGGTATCAAATCCACCAAAACGGGTGCGATCTCTTTAAATCCGTCTACTGCTGCTTTGCTTACCAAATCTATTACCTCCAATTTCGTTTAATTGCTGCGATAAACTGCGTTGGTTGGTATTTTCGAGACTGCCGCTGCGCATTATATACCCCTTCATTCACAGTTCCCGTACGGCTGCTGCCGGCCCTGGCTGTCCAGTCCCGCAAGGATGATATCAACATCAAATGTCAAGGATGGTATAATTGACTCTCATATCCTATTATCGTAGGTAAAGCAAATTACATTAGGGAAATATGTAATTATATGTCGAATAAAGGAGGTTGCTGCAGTAACAAAATGGCGGTGCGAGGTCTTCAGGACGCCTTGGTTTTCGCCCTTGCTATTTCCTCAAGATGGTATGGCAGAAACTGCTTCCCGATATCATCAGGCCTGGTTGACAGGTTTTCAGATGATCATGCCATCGCTCATTTCTAATACGCGGTCGGTGCGGGCCGCCAGACTTCGATCATGGGTTACCATGATGAAACTGGCGCCCAAATCCAGGTTGATTTCCCGCAACATTGCAAATACTTTTTCGGTGTTGCTGGTGTCCAGGTTGCCGGTAGGCTCATCGGCCAGAATCATCTGGGGCTGATTGATCAAGGCCCGGGCGATGGCGGCCCGCTGTTGTTCACCGCCGGAGATGGCATTGGCCCGGTGGTCGCGGCGATGATTCAACCCAACTCTGTCCAGCAGCTCCAGGGCCCGTTTTTCCGCCGCAGGCGTGGCCCGGCCGGCATAAATCAGATAAGGAATCAAAACATTTTCCAGCACGGTGAACTGCGGCAGCAAAAAATGAGATTGGAAAATAAAGCCCATGGTCTGATTGCGAAAAAGGGCCAGCCCGTCATCATCCAGACTTCCCAAGTCAGTTCCGTCAATGATAACCTGACCTGCAGTGGGCCGGTCCAGCCCGCCGATAATATTTAGCAAAGTGCTTTTACCGGAACCGGAAGCTCCGATCAAGGAAGCGAACTCACCGGCCCGGACTTCCAGATCAATGCCAAACAGAACCCGGGTCTTGACCGTTTCACCGAAGTCCTTGACGATACCGCGGGCCTTAATCAATACCTCAGCCATTGCGGATCACCTCGATGGGATTGATCTGAGCAACCTTGCGTGCGGGCAGATAGGCTGATAATGTAGCTGCCACCATGGTGGCCAGTATTATTATCGCGGAAGTGAGCGGTTTCATAAGTAAGGTGTAATCCTGTCGGGCAAAAATAATAAAAGCCTTGCTCATGGCCAGGCCCAAGCCGAAGCCCAATAATATTCCCAATAGACCCAGAGTCATACCCTGAAACACAAATACCCGGGCCACACTGCTGGTGCGGATTCCCATCGCTTTTAAGATCCCGATCTGTTTGGATTTCTGTACCGCACTGATGGCCAGCACCGAGGCTACCCCCAAAGTAACGGCTAAAAGCACAAAAAATTGAATGGTATAACTGGAACTGCTCTGGCTGCTCAAAGCCGACAGCATCGAGGCATTGCTCTCCTGCCAGCTTTCTATTTCATATCCCGGCAGATGCGTCTCCCATTCCCGGGCCAGCTTTTCCGCCTCAAAAACCTGCTTCACCTG
>NZ_DIPG01000030.1:6137-15635 GCF_002426325.1 Syntrophomonas sp. UBA5494
TGATCCATGACCAGCCAGCGTTGATTGGCGGCACTCATTCCCAGGTCAAAAACGCCGTCAACTAATATGCTTAGAGCTTCCCGGCCGGACAGTTCGAGCTGTATGGGGTCACCGGCGGTTATGCCCAGATCTTCAGCCAGATCTTTGCCAATCAGCACAGCCCCGTCAGGCGCATTCCGGCTCCCTGCAATAATGGAATTGCTGAGATCATAGATGCGGTCGCCCCGCTGCAGATCAAAGCCGCGCAGAACAATGGCGCAATCGGCCTGACCGCGCCGGATCAATCCCGAGCCTTCCACCACCGGCAGCACGGTTTCAATACGGCTGTCGGCAGCCAGGGCAGCGCTCACATTGCGCCATTCCACCATGGGAGCTACGTTCTGTTGGGTTTTATCCTGCAGCAAAACCCGGTGCTCTGCCCGGGTCCGGCTGGCGTTGGCCGCCCCATAATCAGCGCTGCCGACCACCAGGTGAGCCGATCTGCCCACGGTTTTCTGGATAAGATTGGCCTGCAGGCCGTCTATCAGGGCGCTTAAAAACACCATCACCGCCACCCCGATGGCTATGCCCAAAACGATCAACATGGTTTGAGCTTTGTTCTCCTCCAAGAAGCGCCGGGCCAAACTGATTTCAAACCAAAAACTGCTTTTCATAGCCTATACCGTTCCCTGCTGTGGGGACAATTTCATGTTTTCCTTCAAATCAGCCGGTTGCAAAACCAGATCACCCTCTTTAAGTCCCTCGGTAATCACAATCCCGGCTTCGGTTCTCAAACCGGTCTGAAGCGGAGTAAAATGAGCCCGGTTGTCTATGGCCAGCCATACCCCGTTTTGCCCGTTCTCCACCGTCAAATAGCTGTCCGGCAGGAGGATGGCTCCTTCTTGCAGCGGACCGAACAGCTGCACCGACAGCAATTGTCCCGGATACAGCGGGGGCAGCTGACCGGAAAACCCCAATTCAGCTGTGAAAGAGCCTTGTTCAGCATTACCGCTGGGCTCTACATAGACCACCTCGGCCTCCCATTTAGCAGCGGCCGCATTGCTCAGCCATACCTGAGCTTGATTACCCAATGCAGCCATCTCGGCATAACGCTGATCTGGCTGGATTTTTATCCTCAATCCATCTCCGGCGGCTAATAAAGCAATTTTATTTCCGGCTGAAACCAATTCCCCGGGGCGAACATATAAATCCAACAGCGATCCGTCCGCCGGGGCCAGGATTCTGAACTGCTCCAGCAACAGTTCTTTCTCGGCCAGGTCTAATTGGCGCTGCTGCAACTCGGCCTGAAGAATGGCGATACTGGAGCCGCTCTGCTGCAGGGCCTCCATGGCGGCCCGGGCGGAACGGGCCAGTTCCCGGCTCACAGTGTGATTGCGCCGGGCTTGTTCCAACTCCGCACGGCTGACCGCTCCGGCTTCAGCCAGAACTTGAATACGCTGCAACTCCTGTTGGGCCTGTTCCAGGGCCAGGTCGGCCTGAACGCTGCTAGCCCGGGCTTCTTCGTAAGTGACGGTGGCGGATTTTTGCAGCTGCAAACTGGCCAGCTGCATGGCGGCGGCAGCCCGGTCTCTATTCACACGCGCCTGTGAATCGTCGATTTGCACCAGCAATTGTCCCTTTTGCACTTTAGCGCCGACGGCGACGGGACAATCGATCACCTTGCCTGAACTCAGGCTGGACAGCAGGGTGCTCCCCTCGGCGATGACCTCTCCGCTCAGCAGTAATGAGGGAACGTAGTCCTGTTTTACCACTACATAAGCCGGAACCCTGGCCGGGCTCAAGGCATGGTAGGCTGCCCAAGCCAATAGCAGAATAACCGCTCCATAAATGACGGCTTTTTTAGGTTGTCCGGTGAATTTCATAGCGTGCTCTTCCAGTTATTGGTCAATAACATTAACTATATTTCTTGCTGTGATTATACTAACACAACCCTGCCAAATGGAGAGGTTCCTTTTTTGCACATATTGAAATGTGAAGGGGCTCTGGCCGGTTGCGACCATACTGCCGGGAAACCGGTTGGAAAACATTAAGACGCCGCTCTGCTTTCCAACTGGGGTCAATGCTTCTGTTGAGGGCGGGGAAACTTAATTCCGGCGACAAAAGGTCGATACTGTCAGTCGGGATCCAGTTCTATTGACAACAGCATAAAATGGTTTTATGCTGATAACGTATATTATTAAAAGGTGGCGTGTTGATGTCCGTTCTGTCTGTTATGGTGGTTCTCAACTAGATATAGTTGCAAAAGGCGCTGCATGGCGGGTTATTTCCCTTATTTTGTGCTGCCCTTTTGAAAGACATACCTGACAGACTGCTTCAATCTATGTTTAGATAATAATAGATGCGTGGCGAGGTGTGCTTGCCGCGCAGTTTTTGTATATTGAGGTTTTGGCCCGCAGGGAGCATTCTGACTATTACAGGTTTGCTATCTCTGGCGGGCATTTCATTTTTATGAGGAGGTCCCAATGGATAATTTCACCGCCCTTGAATTTGATAAAATACTGGAAAAACTGGCCGAAAACGCATTGTCCGCGGCTGCCAAAAACCGCTGCCGGGAACTGGCGCCATCATTAAAAGAGGCCCAAGTGAAGCTATGGATGGATGAAACCACCCAGGCCAGGCGCATTATTGAACAGATCGGGACACCGCCCCTTTCATCAATGGCGGAACTGCACCAGGTCATGAACCTGATCGCCATAGAAGCCATGCTAGTGCCCGAGCAGATCATGCAGGTTTTGTCCTTCCTGGCATCCTGCCGGAGGATGAAAAGATATCTCAAGAAAGCCGAGGCAACCGATGCGGATATCGCCTGGTACGGGGGATCGATAGACGAATTGGCAGAGCTGGAAAACGAAATTGAGCGCTGCATAAGAAACGGCATGGTGGATGACAGGGCATCGGCCCGGCTGGGTGATATCCGCAGGCAGATAGTTGTGACCAACGATCAGATCAAAGCCAAGCTGGAATCCCTCTTGCGAAAAAACAAAGCCTGGTTCTCAGAAAGCTTTGTCTCAATGAGAAGCGGCCGCTATACCCTGCCGGTGAAGCGCGAACACAAGAAGGATGTCGCGGGCACAGTCATCGAGATGTCCAATACCGGGGGAACCTGCTTCATCGAGCCTGCATCGGTAGGCAGACTGCAGTCGGAGCTATACGCCCTGCAAATTGAAGAGGACAGCGAAATCAGGCGCATCCTGTACTCGCTGACGGCCTTGATCAGCGGTAATCTTGCAACGATCAAGCACAATATCGAGACCATGGAAACACTCGATTTCCTCTTCGCCAAAGGCAAGCTCAGCATCTTGATGAAAGCATCACCGGTCGGCATGAACACCGCCAGAAGGATTCGCATGGAGAATGCCAGGCATCCCTTGATTTCCCGGGATTCCGCAGTGCCCTTGAACTTTGAGGCCGGCGGGGATAATAAGGGAGTGGTCATTACCGGGCCCAACACCGGCGGCAAAACCGTAGCTCTTAAGACAGTGGGGCTGCTCTCTCTGATGGCGCAGAGCGGGCTGCACGTCCCCGCCGATGAAGTCAGCGACTTTTGCCTGAACAATCTGGTCTTGTGCGACATTGGCGACGGGCAGAGCATAGCCGAAAACCTGTCCACCTTTTCCTCGCATATGAGGAACATCATCGCTATTTTAAAGCAGGCCGATCAAGAATCCCTGGTCTTGCTGGACGAACTTGGCTCCGGGACTGATCCCACCGAAGGCATGGGGCTGGCCATTGCGATCTTGGATGAGCTCGGCGCCAAAGGATGCCTGTTTGTGGTTACCACCCACTACCCGGAGATAAAAGAATATGCGAGCATGAAGCCCGGGTTGGTAAACGCCCGCATGACCTTTGACAAGGAAAGCCTGATGCCGCTCTATCAGCTTGAAATCGGGGAAGCCGGTGAAAGCTGCGCGCTGCATATTGCGGAAAGACTGGGGATGCCCCGGCAAATGCTGCAACGCGCCCACCAGGCCGCCTACGGCAGCAAAACCGATGAGCATCGGTCAGCGGCGCAGCAGAACAACTCAACCCCCAACCGGGCCGCCGCCACACCGCCCAGGATCGTCAAACAAGAGGAGCCGGAGCCTGAAATACAGTCTCACCGCGATAAATTCAACATTGGAGACAGCGTGTTTGTCTATCCGCGCAAGGAAATCGGTATCGTTTACGCTCGTTCCAATGAAAAGGGGGAAATCGGCGTACAGGTGAAAGGCCAAAAAAGGCTGGTCAATCACAAGCGCATTAAGCTCTTTGTGCCCGCCAGTGAGCTTTATCCGGAAGACTATGATTTCTCCATCATATTTGACAGCGTGGCCAACCGCAAAGCCAGACACCTCATGGGAAAACGGCATGTGGAGGGAAATGTGGCAATTACTAAAGAAGGAGACAATGAAAAATGAATATCATCCGCCCGGAAAGCGAAGACGATTATGACGGCGCTAGAAGCTTCTTGCCTGTCAAGATTATTCCCTATATTGGCCTGCCGGTCATTTGAAGCGTGGAAGGAAGTAAAAGAACGTCCACATGCTTCGCTTCCTTAGGCTACAATTAATAGTATGACAAATTGGGGAGGGCATTTAGAATAGCCGAGATATTTGATGCAATCGCCGCCGAGTACGACAAGTGGTATACAGATGAAGTCGGCAGTACTGTTCACGATTTGGAAAGAGAGATGGTTTTAAAGTCCATGGATCGCATCTCGGGGAAACTGTTCTCGACCTGGGCTGCGGCACCGGGATTTATGCTATAGATTTGGCCCTTATGGGTATGCAGGTCACCGGTATGGACATCTCCGCGGAAATGCTGGCCAAAATATTTTGATGGCCTACAGATCCCTGATTATCGGCTTTTTAGCCCGGGCGGCGAAGCTTGCGTCTCAGTTTTGCTTCATTTCTGCCACATTTATCATTTAAACTTGATACAGTCGATTTTCTCACCATATCAATGGCACTGCAGTAGCACAGCTTTTACTGTAGGGGACTTGGTTTCATATTTGTATGTAAAGTCCTATATTCTGAAAGGAGTGATGATCTGACGAAGTAATCGCGTCCGCTTGGTGGTGCCAAGAAAGCATCATCCGCTGATTTATAAGTCATCGAAATTAAAGACTAAAATAGGCCGAAGCCTCGGAGTCGAGACACGGGGGAACCATTTTATGGGGCGAGTTTTCATTAACCCTATATCGGTTGTGGAATAGGGCTAACCCAGGCCCGAGCCCGTCAGCTAACCTCGTAGGCAGATTGGGAATTCAGATGTTAAGCATGCTGCCCCCTGCAGCTGCCCTTTATCATCCTACTTTTCCTTTTCGATTATGCTTCATATGTATATTTCTCCTTTCTTGAGCTCTCTTCCGCTTGCCGTGGCTTCAGGCCGGTAGGAGGTATCCATGAACACAATTAAATCTTTTTCAGGCCAGATTACAGTCAGACTTTTGCTGTTATCACTATTGTTTGCATTTGGATTATTCGCAGTGGGTTGTGGCGGAAGCGGCAGCAACACCGGCGCTGGAGGTCAAAAGGAAAAACTGGTATTGGCCGACGTATCATGGGATAGCGTTAAAGTGCACAACCGCATCGTGGGCTTTATCCTGCAGCATGGTTATGGCTATCCCGAACCGCAGTATACCTTTGGCGAGACCCTGCCTTTGTTGCAGGGTATGAGCAAAGGTGACATTGATATAACCATGGAGATTTGGAAAGACAATTACGAAGAGCCCTGGAATGAAGCGGTTTCCAGCGGAGCAGTGTTGGATCTGGGGCAAAATTTCCCTGACGCTCCCCAGGGTTGGTATGTGCCCACCTATATGATAAAAGGCGACCCTGAGCGTGGCATTAAGGCAGTAGCGCCCGATTTAAAATCGGTCTCTGATCTGCCCCGTTACTGGCATCTCTTCAAAGACGCTGAAGTGCCGACTAAAGGGCGATTCCACACCAGTCCTCCCGGATGGGCAGTAACTCAAACCAATGCAACCAAATTCAAGACCTACGGATTAGATAAGACATTTAACCTTTTCAGCACCGGTTCCGATACCGCCCTGGCCACTTCCATGCTGACCGCCTATGAAAAGGGTCAGCCCTGGGTGGGCTATTACTGGGAACCTACCTGGGTAATGGGCCTGTTGGATATGACCATGCTGGAAGAGCCTGAATATAATGCGGAAGTATACAATGATCCCAATAATATCGGCTGTGCCTTCCCGGCAGCGCAAGTATTAAAGGGGGTTCACTCCAGCCTCAAAGACAGGGCTCCCGAAGTGGTGGAACTGGTTTCCAAATACCAGACCACACTGGCTGAAAACAACGATTTCCTTGGCTATATGCAGGAAAACGACACCGAAGCCGATGAGGCCGCCATCTATTTCTTGAAAAAGTACCCGGAGCGGTGGAAGAGCTGGGTTACCGAGGAAGCTGCCCAGAAGGTGGAACAAGCCCTAAAAGAGGTGAAGTAGCCATGATAAAAAACTACGATCATAATACCCTTCTGGAAGTAAATAATTTATGGAAAGTGTTCGGCAAACAGGCCGCGGATCTTGACCTGGAAGATGCACAGGCCGTTGAGCAGCTGCAAAATAACGGTGCTGTGGCAGCAGTACGCAATATATCATTTAAAGTGAAGCAGGGTGAGGTTTTTGTCATCATGGGACTGTCGGGCAGCGGTAAATCCACCCTGATCCGCTGCATTCCCCGCCTGGTAGAACCCACCCGGGGGGAAATCAAGGTCAATGGCCGCAATGTCTTACAGTTGGACAAGAAAGAGCTCATCGATTTTCGCCGCCATGAAACGGCTATGGTGTTTCAGCATTATGGTTTGCTGCCTCATCGCAATGTCCTTGACAATGTGGCTTTTGGTTTGAAATTGTGCGGGGTAGCACCCCGTGAAAGAGAAGATCTGGCCAGGCAGGCCATCGCACAGGTGGGGCTTACCGGTTGGGAAGATTATTATCCGGCGCAGCTTTCGGGCGGTATGCGGCAGAGGGTCGGCATCGCCAGGGCGCTGGTTCAAGACAGCGGTCTGCTCTTGATGGATGAGCCTTTCAGCGGCCTGGACCCCTTAATCCGACGGGAGATGCAGGATACTCTTATCAATCTGCAAAAGCAGCTCAACCGCACCATCGTGTTCGTGACCCATGACCTGAGCGAAGCCGTTCGCCTGGGGGACACCATGGCGGTGATGAGGAACGGGGAATTTTTGCAGCAAGGCACTCCGGCGGAAGTGATGAGCAATCCCGCTGACGAATACGTGGAGCGTTTTGTTCAAGATGCCAATTCGCTTCTGCCGGGCAGCAGCAATCAGGTGTTTCCCAGGCATAAACGCGCCGTCAAGCAGCCCCGGTCCGGTGTGGCAGCGGTTCCCGTGCCTGTACCCACTGGGAGGTGAAAACAATGTTTCCTGAATCATGGCGATATAATTTAGCACCCTACATTGACAGTTCGGTAAAATGGATGGTGAAATCCTGGGGACCTTTCTTTGACGCTGTATCCGCCCTGGTGTTGAGCATGCTGCTTGAAATCGAACACATTCTGAAATGGGTCCCCTGGTGGGGGTGGATTATAATAGTCACAGCGATCTCCTGGCGCCTCACCAGAAGCTTCTACAAAACTCTCTTGCCCGGAGTACTCATTTTTAGCATCGGCATGTTCGGGCTGTGGGAAGTGGCTATGGAGACACTGGGCATTGTTGTGGTGGCGGTATCGATTTCATTGCTGGTCGGCATCCCCGTGGGCATTGCCATGTCAAGCTCTGAACGCTTCAACGGCTTAATAACCCCGGTGCTGGATGCCATGCAGACTATGCCCAGCCTGGTCTATCTTATTCCAGCTCTGATGTTGTTCGGGTTGGGCAAAGTACCTGCGGTCTTCGCCACGGTGATCTATGCTTTGCCTCCGGTTGTGAGGCTTACCAACCTGGGCATTCGCCAAGTGTCCAATGACATACAGGAAGCCGCCCTGGTGTTTGGCGCCTCGCCATGGCAAATGCTCAAAGAGGTGCGCCTGCCCCTGGCCATGCCCAGTATAATGGCGGGGATCAATCAGACCACTATGCTGGCCCTATCCATGGTGGTCATCGCAAGTATGATAGGAGCCGGCGGTCTGGGCGAAGAAGTGCTCAAGGCCACTAATCGCGTTGCGGCAGGAAAAGGCTTTGAAGCCGGATGGGCCATTGTGGTCCTGGCTATTGTGATCGACCGTATATCACAGGCCACCGCCAAGAGCTGGGAACCGCCGCAGAGATAAATGGAGCATTTGGCAGGAAGTACAGGGATTTTTCCGGGGGGAAGCAAGAGACCGGTTCTTTTGCTTCCCCCTCTGCTTCCCAGGACATCGACATTTGTATCACCATGGCTTGGAGCTGGCTGCACTACCACATAAATACTGACTGTGTCGGATATGACTACCATCTCTACCCTCAGTAAGACCACATTCTTATCAGTCTCTATTTCCCGGTTTATTATGCCGGGAATGAGCAGATAGTTGACTTCAGCCACATTCTGCCCCAGTATGGGGTTCAGCCACTCACGAATGCATTTCTCTACAGTCAGCCTAATGACACTTTCTTCGATATCATTAAAATCACTTTCATCAGCAAACTCTACATGGGTATCAATTCTGCTCACTATCCTCTTTTGGGGCTTTTCTTGCAGCTGCTGTATCTGTTTCTCCAGGGTTTGAAGATTATCCCGCAAGGATATATTTTCTATATGTAAGTCATCTATTTGCGAACCGATCATTATGGTGCTCAAAGATGCACCAGCCAGCATCCCCAGGATAAACACAGCCGCCCAGAAAATGAATAATTTCATTTGCCTTTACCAGCCAGAACGACAATCAAGTAATACCCGGCCTGAGTGCCTACAATGGCGAAAAAAATATACAGCAGCTGTTTGATTAAGGGTCGTACCTCTCCTTTAAAGATCCCGGATTCTATTATCTCGAAGGTGTAAAAAGTCCCTCCTATGGCTGCTACAATAGCCCAAATCTTGATTTCCCGGGCTAGTTTAAGCATGGTGCTCATAGGTGGTTCCTTGATTAGAACAGCGGCAAAAGAGCCCAGTAACGAGGCGCCCAGGATTATGCCCATAGCAGTGAAGAATATCAATATTGACTTGTGGGAGAAAGCAGTCATGTTCTTAGCTCCGTTTTATCTTGAGTCCTGCCTTAATATATTCAGCAGCAGGGATTCTAATAACCCCAGGCATGGGTTCTTCTGCCCGCTTGAAGGGTCATGACGAAGCATGGGACGTCAAACTGTGATTGAGCATGCGGACCTGGAGACTGGTTTTGCGGGAATGAGCGCGGGGCTATATTCTTCGTTTCCGGGGAAACTGGCTAATGAAAGAACCCCCACAGGGCGAAAAAATGCCAGTGGGGGCGGTACTTTTTATCAGCTCGGGACCTGTGACAGATGGGGACGAGCAAAGGAAAACATGAGAAGCGGGAGCGGGAAGCAAAAAGAACGTCCCATCCTACACGCGTCCTACACGAACTTAAAGATTACCGGGAA
>NZ_DIPG01000122.1:0-11651 GCF_002426325.1 Syntrophomonas sp. UBA5494
CAGGATTGTCGACAAACCGGATGTAAAACCGCAAGGACTATGCTGATTAGATTCTGCCGAAAAAGAGGCGGGGACGAGACAGGAATTTTGCTCCTACAATCCCTCCGTCTATCCAGACCAGCGGGAGGTGGCAACAATTAAAAACTTGTACTATTATAAAACCGATGTCGGACTTATTGGCATAGCCGATAATGGCCAGGCTGTTACCGACTTGTTTTTCGCCAACGAAATCGCGCCCGGCGATGTGGTCCAAAAGGAAACCAGTCTCATCAGACAGACGGCTCACCAGATGGAGGAGTATTTGCAGGGTAAACGCAGATTTTTTGATTTACCATTGCATCTGGAAGGAACAGCGATGCAGCAGATGGTGTGGAAGGCATTGCTGAAGATTCCTTACGGCCAGACCCGCAGCTATAAACAGATCGCCGAGCAGATAGGCAGGCCCAGGGCTTACCGGGCTGTTGGCAGGGCCAACAACCGCAATCCCATCTCTATCATAGTGCCCTGTCACCGCGTTATTGGCGCTAATGGCAAACTGGTGGGATATGGCGGCGGATTGGAATTAAAGCAGCACCTGTTAAATCTGGAAAGAGTTCATGCTGGTCAGAGTTTTGCGTAAGACTGATGACAAGCCTCCGGTGCAGATTAAGGATTCATAGCTGGAAAGGCGGTTCTAAATGGAAAAGGGGAAGATTTATGCAATTTCGATTAGCCCGGAAAGGGGACAGCTGAAACAGGAAGTCGCCGAAGCCAGAGTGATAGCCGGCTACGGCATAGAAAATGATGGGCATGCGGGAGATTGGGGACGGCAGATCACCTGTCTCAACCGGCAAAGCGTACTCAAAGCCAATCGGCAGCATGATTTAAATGTTGGTCCCGGCGGTTTTGCGGAAAATATTTTAATTGACGGATTGGATTTCTCCGCAATTGCTGTAGGCAGCAGACTGAAACTGGGTCAAGAGGCAGTCATAGAGGTGACCCAGATTGGCAAAGAAGATCATCCCAGCGTAGTGACCAGAACTCTGGGCATCAGCCTTTTACCTGCCGAAGGATTATTCTGTAAAGCCTTGAGCGGAGGCGTGATACGCAAAGGGGATGCGATTGAAATACTTTAAGCGCAAAGCTCAAATACCAAACCGGCTCGAGGCACAACCGATTAGAGATAACTGAAATCATTTAAGCCTTATTATTTATGGCCTGAAACCCGGCGGTACAGCTGTCCGAAAGTACCGCCCCGGGTTTTTGGGTTACCCGGAGTGTCATTTTAAGATTACTAGAATGCCGGAAATAAATCTGGGCTGCGAGTTTATTTGTATGGTAGACTTTTATCTATGAATGAGAGCAGCAATGTCAATAAATCAGCTGAGGAACAGGAGGCCCGGTTCACGCCGGCTGAAGCAAATACAGCGCAAACTTTTGCACAGGGGCTAAAAGCCGGACTGCCCATCGCTATTGGCTATCTTCCCATTGCCATCGCCTTTGGGCTTCTGGCGCGCTCGGCAGGGGTTTCCCTCTATGTGGCCGTATTGATGTCATTACTGGTCTTTGCCGGAGCCAGCCAGTTCATCGCCGTAAACCTTCTGGCTTTGGGCACACAGGCCTGGGAAATCATTTTGACCACCCTGGTGATCAACCTGCGCCATTTCTTGATGACCGCTTCACTCTCCCAGCGTCTGGCTCCGGAATTGTCCAAAAAATGGAGAAGCCTTCTGGCTTTTGGGATAACTGATGAGACCTTTACGGTAGCCTCCCTGCAAACCCCATCCATTCTGACAGCGCCTTTTGTACTGGGACTTAACCTGATCGCTTACTCATCCTGGGTATTGGGAACCGGGGCGGGGGTATTGCTAGCCGGCGGATTGCCCGCGGCAATACAGGCCAGTATGGGTATTGCTCTCTATGCGATGTTTATCGGGCTCCTGGTACCTTCTTTGCGCAACGGTCTGCCGGTCATAGTGGTGGTATCAGCGGCTGTAGCCCTTCAGGGGCTTATGAACTGGGTGCCGGTGCTCAGCTTCCTGGCCACCGGCTGGAAGTTGGTCATTTCGGCCAGCCTGGCGGCGATGCTGGGGGCGGCGTTTTATCCGGAGGGGGTGGAGAGCTGAGCGCTTTAGAACTGATGCTGATCGTTGTCTTAATGGCTGCGGTTACCTATATACCCCGTATGCTGCCACTGGTTTTTTTGCGCGATATACGAATGCCGCCTTACCTGCGGGCCTGCCTGCAGTTCATCCCTTATGCCGTCCTGGGCGCGCTTATTTTCCCGGGGGCGCTTTATTCCACCGGCAATATATCAACCGCCATCGCCGGAATAATGGGATCGGCGATCCTGGCCTTCTTGCGCCTCAATCTGGTTATAGTCGTGGTAGGCGGAATCCTCTGTGCCTATCTCTTCGGCCTGCTGTGACCGGAAGACGATTTAGCTTGCAGCCGCTGCCAGGGATCACGGGATTAGATCGTACGCGGAATGACGCGTGGGGATGCATGCAACAAGTATACAGAAAAAACTCGAGTCTGTCCTCACACCTCGGCGTAATGACAGACTCGCCTCGTTCTCTAGTCATTGAGCATGATTTTTTCCAGATCCAGAGGTTGGATGTGCCGGCCGTCTTGGTAGGCTCTCATATTGCCGCCGGAAATCTCGTCCACCAGCGTTATCTGCTGCTCAGGCCCCACCCGGCCGAATTCAAATTTGATGTCATACAGTTCCAAGCCTTTTTTGGCCATTTCATCCTTCACCACTCTGGTAATTTTACGGGTGAGTTCTTTTAATACCTGATACTCGGACTTGGAAAGAATGCCCAGGAGTTCCAGGGCGTCCTCGGTAATGGGAGGGTCCTCGCGGGCATCGTCCTTCAAGGTCACTTCCACAAAATAATCCAGAGGCTGCGCTTCCTGTACATAATCGCCATAGCGGCGCAAGAAACTGCCTGCCGCGCGCAAACGGCACACGACTTCCAGGCCTTTGCCGAATAGTAGCGCGGGTTTAACGGTCATAGTGGCATTTTCGATATCCGCGTCGATATAATGGGTAGGGATGCCCTGTTTTTCTAATAGCTCAAAGAAGTACTTTGTCAACCGCAGCCCGGCCCGTCCGGCGCCTTCAATTGTCAAACCAATGGTGTTGCAGCCCGGGTCAAATACCCCGTCCGCTCCGGTGGCATCATCTTTGAATTTCAGCAAATAATTGCCGTCCGCAAGACGGTAAACATTCTTGGTTTTGCCGGTATAAATCAGTTCCAATTGCAACGATCCTTTCCAAGCCATTTTGGGCTTATTATAACCCAAGTATTTCTAATGAAGCAATATTTACACATGGCCTTCAGCCCTTATCGCTTTTGTGGCATTATGTTCATAAAAGAATTGTTTAATGCTTGACCGGGTCATTCAAACTAATCGCACCGAAAGGGGATAATTGCATGTCAGCTTTGCAGCGCCCTGTTCATCCGGTTCCGGATTTTGTTCTGGACGCACTCTTGAAGGAAGGTTTGATGGATAAGTACAAACGCGGGCCGCCATATCAACAAAATGATTATATAGGCTGGATTACACGAGCAAAACGCTATGAAACTCAGCTTAAGAGACTCAATCAAATGCTTAGCGAACTCAAAACAGGAGACAAATACATGGGTATGGATTACAAGGCGAAGTAGGGGAGCCGGGCACCTCCGCTTAAAAGCATCACTTGTCAGGGAGTAGAAGCAATTTACTATTACTGTGTCAGCCCTATGGGATTCTGCAGGGGAGGACTATTAACCAGCACGTGGTTTAACATGGCGTCCCGTATCTCTTCAGGACCGGCGCCATGACCGGATTCAAGCCAGATCAGCTCTTTGTAGGGGGCCTCGAGCACATTGTAATAACGCTCCAGCAGCGAAGACATGGCATTGACATCCTGGCGCCCCGCCAGGAAGTACATGGGAACCTCCATTCTGGCCGCTTGAGTGGTGAAGTCCAGATCCTCTAATTGCGGGTAGACCACGGTAAATGACTGTATTAACCCCCTGGCGAAATTGACTTTGTCAACCAGACCATATTCGTCCGCGAACTGCGGGACCAGAAAGGCTACCATTTCCACGCGTATATTTCCCATATGCTCAAACAGAACGTTGTTGTAGGCGGCATATTTATAGGCCATACCCTCCCCGAAATAAGGTGGCTCGCCATAACCGCTGAGCTTTTGCAGCAAATCCTGTTCGCCTTTTTCAGCAGCCAGCTGCAGGCTTAACCGATAACCCAGTCGGTCGTTTTCAACGGTATTGACCATTTGTCCGGTTCCTATATAGGCATAGTAGTTTTCAGGATGCTGATGCACCAGTTTGGTGCCGATTATAGTACCCCAGGACAGCCCCATTACATAGATCTTATCTTGATTAAAGCGCTGGCACAGTAATTCCGTCAGTTCCCGGGCATCAGAGACGAATCGATCCACCGTCAGTGTGGATATGGGAACCGCTCCATAAGACTTGCCGGTGCCGGGCTGATCCCAATTTACCACCACAAAATCATCCTCCAGGGGCTTAAGGGTCAGGGAATTGGCGGGAAAACCGCCTGCGCCCGGACCTCCGATTCCCAGATATAACAATACCGGTTTGTCGGCGTCTTTCCCCCGGATGGTTATCCATTGTTCTGTGCCGCCTAACCGCACCTTTTCCAGAACCGCAATGCTATTGTCACCGGTAATACCGGGAGTGGCGGCGTAATGCTGGGAGGCCGCTACAGCTAACAGAGCTAAGCCAACCAACCCCAAAATTATACCCACAGCAGCCAGAACGCTCCTGCGCATACGAAACCAAAATATCATCAGAACGAATTGCATAGCAAACAACAGCATCCAAACATAAAACGGCACAGCAGTGGCAATAGGCAAATCTGCTACTGGTAGGATTGATAATATATAGGTGATCAAAACAGTGGCGGTCAATATGATGTTTCCCAGGCTGTTTAACGATTTGGCTGGTTGGTTCATGAATCACCCTCCTGTTAGGCTGCTGTTTATTAACTTTGTATCATAAAGCCGTTAAAATATATAGAGCGAAATCTCTATTGCCGCACGATCAGAGACAAGGAGGATGTATTGTGGCCAAACCTACATTTGATGAATTTACGGAAATGGTGGATGAAGCGGTTAATCGCGTCCCGTCTTATTATTATCGCTGCCTCAACGGAGGCTTCAATGTTCTGCGGAAGAAAAAGCGCGAAGATGAATTTTACATAATGGGTGAGTATGTCGAGGACGAGCATCTGGGGTGTCTCATCGTTTTTTACTACGGTTCATTCGCTGCTTTGTTACATGACGAGCCCCTGGAAAGCTGGGAACAAGAGATTATGGATACGGTTCTGCACGAATTGCAGCATCACCTGGAATCCATGGCGGGGTGTGATGACCTGGCCCGCAGGGAAATCGAGGAATTGGAGAAAACCTTGCGAAAATAGAAGGTTTCACCCTAGGAACAGGACGTTTGGACTGTATAACCCCAATTGGAATGTTTTGGCCCTGGTTGATCTATCCCGCAGTTATCTCGAAACCGGCTTCGGCCTTTAAACCATATCCTATCCCGGGGTTTTTCCATTATATACCATGCAAATGTACACGAAACCGACATAATGGTGTGCTACCATATACAGAGACATTAAGGAGTGTGATTCGAAACAATGAATGAAAGCAAATCCAACTTAACGCGGCTGATAGCCTTAATTGTGATTTTCACCATCATTGGTGTGGGAGCGGGCTATGGGGCAGCACAACTGAGGCAGCCGGTGGTGGCCAGCGTCGATAGCGAAAAAATCACTAAAGATGAGTTTTATGATTCGCTGGTTAAAGCCAACGGCAATCAGATTCTGGATTCTCTGATAGCTCAAAAGATCATCAAGCTCGAATCCGCAAAACAGAACATTGTGGTTTCCGAAGCAGAGATCCAAACGGAACTTAATAAATATTATGACTACTACGGAGGCGAGCAAGCCTTTATTGACACTATTCAGGCCAACGGCCACACTATAGATGAAGTGAAGGAGGATACGGCGACAAACCTTCAGGTTAAAAAGCTGATGGCCCCAAACATCACTGTAAGCGAAGAAGATATACAAGCTTATTTTGAAGAAAACCAGGATTCCTTTGCGCAGCCCGAGCAGGTCAAAGCCAGTCACATTCTGGTTGACAGTGCGGAAAAAGCCAATGAAGTTAAGGCCAAGTTGGATGGCGGCGCCGATTTTGCTCAACTTGCGCAGGAATATTCCACTGACACCAGCAACAAGGATAGCGGCGGAGATTTGGGATACTTCGAAAGAGACACCATGGTGGAGGAATTTGAGGAAGCCGCTTTCTCATTAGGAGTCGGTGCCATCAGCGCTCCTGTGCAGACCGAGTACGGCTACCATATCATAAATGTCACCGACAAAAAGGCCGCCCAGGAACCCAACTATGAAGCCAGTAAAGAAGGCATCAGAAATACTTTGCTGGATGAAAAAATAAGTGATGAATATTCCGCCTGGATGGACGGGTTGTACCAACAGTATAATGTACAGAACTATTTATCCGAATAAGTTTAATAGGCGTTGAGGTCATATCTTTGATGCCCGGTCATTATCAACCATAGTTTTGTATCTATCATAATGACCGGTTCAAGCCGCCCATTATGATGGGCTATTACAAGCAAAACCACATGCCAACCTCTTTCTCCGGGGACTTTGACAGTATGTCTTCCATTTAAGGAATGACATGCCGGCAAGGTCCCCTTATTCATGCCGCTTATCCCATCTACATTGACAGACATAGTAATATGTTATATATTATACTATAGGAGGTGTAATAATATGGGTGGCAGAATTACGACAGATTTGATACGCGGTCACACCGATACCATCATCCTGAACATACTGCGGCAAGGAGACAGCTACGGATACGAGATTTATAAAACCATCATCGCATTGAGCGGACAGCAATATGAACTGAAAGAAGCCACCCTGTATTCGGCTTTCAGACGCTTGGAGCATGACGATTTGATTGCCTCTTATTGGGGCGATGAGTCCCAGGGAGGCAGGCGCAAGTATTACCGCATCACGGAAAAAGGCCGGGAGAACTATGAACAGAATAGAAAAGACTGGCGCTTTGCCAAGGATATTCTGGATAAATTGATAGAAGGAGGCCTTGAAAATGTTGAAAAGTGATAGTCCCCTCAATAAAAAAATCAACGATTACCTGGACCATTTATTTTCCGGGGTTGGAGCCAGTCAACAACTCTTTGATTTAAAGGAAGAACTGGCAACCAATCTTAAGGAAAAGACTCAGGATATCAAAGCCCGCGGTCTGGATGATGATCAGGCCTTCAGAGAGGCGGTGATTTCAATGGGTGACCTGGGCGGCCTGGTCGATGATATGCGCAGGCTGGGGCAAGATACCGCCAGACAAACGGTATATACATCTATGAGCGCTCGTATTTCAACCGCAGGCATAGTGATCGGGGTGTTGCTGATTCTTTTCGGATTATTCACCTCAGCCATGCTGTATTTCATGCGCGGCTCCGGGGTTGAGGTAGCGGGCGCCGGGATATTCGTGGTTGCCGGGGGAGCCCTGGTGACTTATAGCGTACTGACCAGGGAAAGCAGAAATAAATATGCCATGAACAAGGTCAGGGCGGCTCTTTACGCCATATCGGTAGGGCTTTTGCTTTTCAGTCTTTTCACCGGATTAGTAACCCGTTATGCCACTGGTGAGATGTTCATTGCCATAGCTTCGGTTATGATATTCTTCCTGGCAGGCACCGGATTGTTCCTTGCCCTGGCCTTAACCGGAACCGATCGCCGCAAATAGAAGTCTTGGAGCCAGTCGCCGCCCACCCGGGCTGGCTGCTTAAAACCATGGCGGGGACGGGATCAGGATAAAGGTTCTCTGTCCCCTTATTTATGGAGGTAAGTTTATGCTGGAATTACTCATTACTTTAGTAAGCATTCTGATTTTTGTATATGGCCTGGTGATGCTTTCAAGGCTCTTTTCCGCCCAATTAAGCCAGAAGCAAAAAAAGTGGTGGCTTATAGCCCACATCATTTTCGTGATAATATATTTTGCCGGAGTTCTGGGGGCACTCTTATTGACCAGTATGGCTGCCAATCTGATTACAGAAAATGCTCAAATCAACGCGGCCCATCTGTTCGCCAGGTATTTTGATTGGTTCCTGGTCATTCCCGGTGCTTTAGGCTGCATGATCACCGGTATCTGGATTTCAGTAAGGACCAACTGGGGCCTCACCAGGTATTATTGGATCATAGTAAAAACCCTGGGGAATATAGCTGCCATATTATTTGGGAGCACCTTTATGCGCCATTGGCTTGAAGAGACCATTACCTTGAGTTCGGCAGGGCAAATCCATCTCGTGGAGAATACAACTTATTTGCACAGCCATCAGATGCTGATGATCGGAACTATAATCTCGCTTTCTATCCTGCTTTTCTTGTTGCTCACTTCTTATTTAAAACCTTGGGGGAAAAGGGCTCTGCCTGTCAAGTCCCAATCGCTTAACCTGCCATAATTTCTACAGTCCAGTTTATTGCGATTTTAACATGAGTTGGTTCTGTGCATAGAGATTCATGATAGAATAACCATACAATGATCTTTCTGGAGGAGGGTGCCAAATGCTGGTTATGGATAATACTGCCTTGTTGTTGGTAGATATACAGGGGACGCTGGCCAGGACGGTGCATGAGTCCAATCTGGTTTTCGATAATTGGCTCAAGCTCATAAAAGCGGCCAAACTGTTTAAACTACCCATCATCATGCTGGAACAGTATCCCCAGGGACTTGGAGCGACAATTCCTGAGGTAAGCAGACTCCTGGAAGATGTGCCTCCCATAGAGAAAATCACTTTTAATGCCTGTCTAAATGAAAATTTTTTAAAAAAGGTCAGTGAAACCGGGCGAAAACAGCTGCTGGTAGCCGGTATTGAGGCTCATGTCTGCGTATACCAATCTGTCAGCGGCCTGCTCGAAGAACATTATGAGGTCCATGTGGCTTCAGACGCGGTGTCATCCCGCAAATCCTGGAATCGGCTGGTAGCCTTGGAACGCATGCGCGATCAGGGCGCAATCATCACCACGACTGAGATAGCCCTTTTTGAAATGATGCGGATAGCTGATAACGAGATGTTCAGGCAGTTCATCACCATAGTGAAATAAACTGGAGTAAACAACTGTCTGCTTCTGATCATATGCCGATCAGGGTATCATATTACCTTGATCGGCTTTTTCATGCTTCTCTAGTGTCCATGCCAAAATATACCAAGACAGCGGTTATCCGCCCCCGCCCTCACGCTTACGCATTTTCTTGGGTATACTGTTTAATCAAGAGGCTGATTATTGGGGGGCCTGGTTTGAACTATGACTTAAACATCTCTTAAGTCTCCATGTAACACCTGCCAGGGTTTTGTCGTCTTTATTTTTAAAGCCGATCGGTTAAAAGAAGGTGAGACGATTTGTGATTACTGCTGAACATCTCAGAAAAGCTGCGCAAGGCGAATCTCGGTCAATTGAGCACATTTGTCTGGAATTATGGGAACCGCTTTATGGGTTTATCTATTACAGGGTACAGAACCGGGAAGAAGCGGAGGATATCACCCAGGATACCTTTGTAAGAACCCTGACCTACTGCCAGCGCCATAATACCCAGCCTGACAATATCCAGGCTTTTATGAAAATGGTTGCACTCAATATAATCCGGGATGGTTGGCGGCAAAAACAGCGCCAGGGTAAACTCATCAGTTTCGAAGAGGCCAAACCGCTGGAAACGGTCGCGGCGGATGAGCAAAAGACCATTGCCGAAAGAATGCAGATTGAAAATGCCTTGACCCAATTGAAACCTGATCAAAAGGCCGTACTTGATCTAAGAATATTAAAAGGTTACTCTGTGGCGGAAACGGCTAAAATGCTGGGAAAAAGCGCAGCAGCGGTTCGCGTCACACAGTACCGGGCCCTGCAGGCCTTAGCGCAGATGCTGGATGAGCATGACTAAACCGGGAGGGATGAAAAGGTGGATAATAAAGAAAATATTCTTTCCGAATATATTGATGACTTGAACCGAGAAAAAAAACCTGAAAACGATTGCTATGGCGCTGACCCTGAACTAGCCAGGCTGTGTGAGACGGTTAAAGCAGTGAAAACCTTAAAAGAACCGGCTCTTCCCGAAGAGGGCTATGCGCACCGGTTGGCACAAAAGGTAGCTCTTGAAATGGCTCAGAGTTCCCGGGAGGAACTTAATGAGAAAGGTGCTGTTCGGTTGAACAAACGAAATAGGACCGCCCGGAGGAAACCGGTCCGGCCCGGATGGCTGCTGCCGGCCGCCACCGCGCTGGCAGCCTGCGTGCTGATCTTTGCGATGTTCGTCAGCCGCCCCGGTATATTCCATACGGATGTGGCTCTGGCAATGCAGCAGGCAGTAGGGCAGTTATCCAGCTATCACGGAGTGCTGGAAATGCGCTCCCATAATGAAGCCGGTCAGGAATGGCTGGTACGGCAGGTGGAGCTCTGGTCAGAAGGAGACAAGTATGCCATCAAGCAGAGTGACGGCACCCTGACAGTCAACAACGGCCGGCAGAAATGGCAGCTGCGCCCGCAAAAGCAGGAGGTGGCCTTGCTGCCCTTACTCCCTGATCCTGCCCGTCAGGGGTTTGATTTGCGCGACGAGGCCGCTCGGGCTTTAAGCTATCCGCATCAGGTGGTGGGTTCAGAGGTCATAGCCGGTCGTCAGGCCAGCAAAATGCGAATATCCCCTCCGGGAGGTCTGGAGTATTATCTGTGGGTTGATAAAGAGACCGATCTGCCCATTCAACTTCAAACCGCGATGCAAAACGCACTGCAGACCACTTATACATTTGTGAGCTTCGAAGCCAATACCCAGATTGATCCAGGTATATTCGACTACCAATTGCCGCCAGGTTTTAAAGTGGCGGATAGCGACCCCGGACAGATTGTCAGCACCGTGGAGGAAGCGGCTGAGATAAGCGGTTTTATTCCGCTGCTCCCGGAGGAGTCCCCATCCCGTATCCTGGCTTTTGCAAGCCGCATCGTCCTTGACTATGGTGATACTACTATTGTGGAAAAGGTCGCCCAGGGCGTCTTTGAACCGGCTGCCAATTCCGCGCTGGGTACGGCTGCGGGAGGCCCGCTGGAGGTATGGGGGGAGAGCCTGCGCTGGAGGCAGGATGGCATTGAGATCCAGGTATCCGGGGCTCAGCGGGCGGCCCTGGCGGCCCAGATCGCACCCGGCCTCGCTCTTCCTGAAGCCAGCCGGGATCTGGCCGGCCAGGCCCGGGTCAAAGTTGCGGTGGATATGGACATTGTCAAGGCCGATCAGCAGCAGGTGGATCGGGGCAGCAGTCCCTGGCAGCTGGATCCTTTACAGGTTTCGCTCACCTTTGTCAATCTCAAAGTTTCGCCGGAAGGCATTGTGGGTGAGCCCCAGATCGGAGCGGCCTCCTTTCAGACAGCAATAAACAATGGGGTGCAGGCGGTGGTTGAAGTGTCTGCGGGACCGGTCAGCAAGGTATATTTAAAGCGTCTGGTGCGTCAGGACGAAACCGGAATCTGGTCGGTGGTCGGTTACGATCCGCGTTAAATATAACAGACCTCCATTCGAGCATACTACTAAAGGCCATCAACTG
>NZ_DIPG01000122.1:11849-12398 GCF_002426325.1 Syntrophomonas sp. UBA5494
TGCTCCGCAATAGCGTGAATGAATTCCTGCGCAAAGTCTTTCAAATCGGAGCTATCTCTAATGGTTACAACCCCCGTATCGGAGAATAGTCCATGACTGTATGTTTCCGCCATGGAAATATGGTTGACATCAGCCGTTGTCAAGAGGTCAACACCTTCATTGGATGCGGCGATGGCTTTGCAGTGCTTAAAGGCTTCATTGATAAAATGAATGGCATCGCCCTGCTGCATCAGGCTGTCAATGCTTTTACGGCCTCCGGGCACATATACGGCATCGTGCAGAACCGACCCGGTAGTGCTGTAGCTTTCCTGTACCTCCAACTGGCGCCCGTCGGTGCTGGTAAGCATGCGCTGCTGCTTGCTGACGATTACGGGATGAACCGCCACTGACTGCAAGGCTTCCAGAACCTGTAGGATGTCATCGTGATTGTAGCCATTTTCCACCAGCACTGCCACTCTTCGGGTGTTCGGCAGTTTAGTGGTGTTTTCCTGGCTGACTGCCGGTGAAGAATAGGCAACGCCCGTACCGCCCGGCACTTCCGGAGGGGAC
>NZ_DIPG01000122.1:12692-15148 GCF_002426325.1 Syntrophomonas sp. UBA5494
TCGTGCTCCGGGGCAGGGTGGGGGTTGTTGCCCTGCATGCTGTTGGGAGAATAACTGACCAGGCCACGGTCGATGGTCATGCGATGATAGCCGTCACGCTGGTTGTTGTGGACTTGAGCAACCGGCCTGTTGATAGGAATCTCGTGAAAATTCGGGCCGCCCAGGCGGATCAGCTGGGTATCCAAATAGGAAAACAGACGACTCTGTAAGAGAGGATCATTGGTAAAATCAATCCCGGGAACTACATGGCCGGGGTGAAAGGCTACCTGCTCGGTTTCCGCAAAAAAGTTGTCAACGTTGCGGTTCAGGGTCATTTTCCCGATGCGGCGAACCGGCACCAGTTCTTCCGGCCAGAACTTGGTAGGATCAAGAATGTCAAAATCAAAGGCGAACTCCTGATCTTCTTCCAATACCTGAATACCCAGTTCATATTCGGGGTACTCTCCATCCTCTATGGCATTCCATAAATCACCGCGATGGAAATCGGGGTTTTTCCCTGCGATTTTCTGGGCTTCGTCCCAAACCAGGGAGTGCACCCCCAGCAGCGGTTTCCAATGGAATTTTACGAAACGAGCCTTGCCCTGCTCATTGATAAGACGGAAGGTATTGACGGCAAAGCCCTCCATCATCCGGAAACTGCGTGGAATGGCCCGGTCAGACATCAACCACATGATCATATGAGCCAATTCCGGAGTGCTGACCACAAAATCCCAAAAGGTATCATGGGCGGAAGAAGCCTGCGGCATTTCATGGTGCGGTTCGGGTTTGATGGCATGCACCACGTCGGGGAATTTAATGCCGTCCTGGATAAAAAAGATGGGGATATTGTTGCCGACTAAATCATAGTTGCCTTCTTCAGTATAAAACTTAGTGGCAAAACCGCGTACATCACGGACGGTATCCGCTGACCCACGGGAACCCACCACCGTCGAAAACCTTACGAAGACCGGGGTTTTAACGGCAGGGTCCTGCAAGAATCTGGCCTTGGTCAATTCTGTTAAAGGTTCATAAATTTGAAAGTAGCCATGGGCTCCAAAGCCGCGCGCATGAACTACGCGCTCGGGAATGCGTTCATGGTCGAAATGGGTGAGTTTTTCGCGAAAATGGAAGTCCTCCATTAGTGTGGGGCCGCGAGATCCGGCTTTAAGTGAATTATCCGTATCGGAAAGGCGCAGTCCCTGATTGGTCGTCAACGGTTCCATATCGTGATTCATGCTAAAGATTTCCAGCTGTTCATTCTTGCTTTGCTCGTTTATTGAAGATTGTTCTTTCTGCTTTGTATCCATTCTTTCCTTCCTTTCTCAATATCTACACTTAGTGTGTTGGGGTGGGGCTTGAAATATTCGCAGTATATTTGTTATGCCACCGATTCCTAATGCCCCGGGGGGATTTGATTGCGTGTATATGAACCCGGCAGTCTCAAAGGGAGCCCCTGTAAGACCTGCGGAGCTGTTCTAAAACTAAAAATCCCCACCGGCCTCCTGACTTCACATCCTCTGTTAACCAAAAAATGACGCGGGGAAAAACTTCCCTGGCATCATTACCACAAATTACATAAAGGTCATAGCCAAATGTATGGCAAATTTGTAAATAGAACCAATTCTTTCATAGAGGAGGTAAGTCATGTTAAGGAAGCTAATTATTGCAATCATTTTAGGGGTAATGATTTCCGCATTCAGCACCTCTGCTTCATGGGCGGCCAGCAGCACTGAGAGCCGCATACAGAGATACCAGGACAACTATGCGGCATATTTAAAAAACGACAAAGCCTTAGCTGACGCTTTTCTGGCCGGCTATAACAACAGTGAGGCCCAGGCCCTGGTAGCCCGGGCTATCTGGTATATGGAGCACGGTTATATGATATACGGTCACTACAAATACGGGGGCACCGGCTATATTGACTGTTCGATTTTCACTGCACTGCTTTACAAAGATTTTGGATATACCATAACCTCAGCTTCGAGGAAATATCCTCAGGTGGGCCGAAAAGTTGCCGGGGTATACTCCCGCGAAATTCCGGGCAGCGACAAATATGAACTGGTTGGCACCGAAAATCTCAGGCCGGGAGATATCTTCACCTTCTGGAAAAAAGACAGCGATGGCAGCGGTACTCACATCGGCCATGTGGCTATTTACATGGGGGAAATCAATGGGGAGCCCGCCATTATCCAGACCATTTCAGGCCGTCCTACTGCCATCGGCATCACCACCAGCTTCAAATACTGGTATGGGGAGCACTTTGTTGAAGCACGCCGGATTCTGGATGACTCCTCCCAGAGCCCGGAAAAACCGTGGCAGGCATCCCTTCCGGTGATCCCTGATAAATACCAGCTTCCCCCTCAGAAGACGATAGTCCAGCCGGCAGAAAAATTCCTGAGCAACAAGGCCACATCACAATTCAGGGATATTGCCGCTCATTGGGCGGAAGAAGACATCCGTAAATTGATGAAGAGCGG
>NZ_DIPG01000122.1:15188-15349 GCF_002426325.1 Syntrophomonas sp. UBA5494
ATTAGCCGGGCCGAATTCGCAGCCGCCCTGGTCAAAGCCTTTGACATCAGTAAGAAAACCGGCAAAGTATTTCTTGACACTTCGTCACACTGGGCCAAGGATTATATTTCCTCCGCAGCCGCCGGTGGCATTGTCAGTGGTTACAATTCCACCTTTTTCGG
>NZ_DIPG01000122.1:15431-18543 GCF_002426325.1 Syntrophomonas sp. UBA5494
GGTTACAATTCCACCTTTTTCGGGCCTGACGACCCCATCACCCGGGAACAGATGGCGGTTATGACCGTGGAGGCGGCTGAAATCGATGCAGATGTCAAGGGCAGCCTGAAAGCTGCCTATGCTGACGGGGCCGCTATCTCAGACTGGGCGCAGGATGCGGTCCTGGCTGCCGGTCAAAAAGCTATCATCAAGGGCTACACCGACAATACTTACAAACCCGGGCGAGGAGCCAACCGCGCCGAGGCGGCCGCCGTTATCTCCCGGGCCTTAAGCCTCTAGGGCGAAATTCTTCCGGACCTCGCGCCGCATGGCCAAGATTTCGCCCAAAACATTTAAAATGCAGCTAAATACCTGTTTTAGGTTACAATGATTAAAAACGGGAGGTCGTTTTATGGATCAAAAGTTTGAGATAATTGAAACCGCCGCACAGCCGGTCCTGTCCGTCAGAAAAACTACTTCGGTGGCCCAACTGCCGCAAGAACTGGGAGCAGCTTATCACTCTATAATCACTTATCTTGGGGAATTGGGACAACAACCGGCGGATGCAGCCTTTGCATGTTATTACAATATGGACATGGAAAACCTGGATGTTGAGATGGGATTTCCAGTAGCCGCTGCCGTGCCTGAACAAGGCCAGATTAAAGCCAGTGAGATTCCCGCCGGCAAAAAGGCCACTGCTCTTTACGCCGGCCCTTACCAGGAAATGGGGCCCACCTATGAGGCTTTAACCCAGTGGATTAAGGATAACGGACACCAACCTACCGGGGTGGTATACGAGTTATATTACAATTCCCCTATGGAAGTGCCTGAAAGCGAACTCTTAACCAAGATAGTGTTTCTTTTAAAGTAATTGCCAATTGGAATTACATATTGCCCAATCACGTGTCAAGCGCTACGGCCTTGACACGTTTGGTTTTCATTTCCCTTGACCTCTCAAACGCCTCCCCGTACAATAAAACCGTATATCAGGTTATTATCTTTATAACTCCAGATTATAAATGTGCAGGATAGATCGAGCCGGGAATATTTTCAGTCTTATTGATGAAAGGAGACAATTACAGATGGCCACTTATCAAGAGATTAGGCAGATGTGGGCTGACATCGGTATGGACCTGGAAAAACATGATGAATTTCTTAATTCCTTTCCCATGGTTTTCAAAGAAATCCTGTTATCCCAGCAAAACCGCCCCCAAAAAATGAATTATTTCAGCAATGTGGTGAAAACCGTTCATGGCCAGAGGCCTTATGAGCTTTATGAATTCAAACAAAAGGGCGGCAAGATCTTCGGCACTTACTGTGTCTATGTCCCCGACGAAGTGCTTTGTGCCCTGGGGGCCGTTACTACCGGCCTGTGCGGCGGCGACGAGTTCTGGGTTCCGGGTGGTGAAAGCGTATTGCCCCGCAACACCTGCGCCCTGATCAAATCCTCACTAGGTTCGAGATTAGACCGCACCAGCCCTTTCTGCCAGCTGGCGGATATGTACATTGGAGAAACCACCTGCGATGGCAAGAAAAAAGCCTGGGAGATTCTGAGTCAAGATAAGCCCATGCACATCATGGACCTTCCCCAGATGAAACGCGACCAGGACGTCCGGCGCTTCGCCGCAGAGATCTGGGATCTGGTCAAAATCGCTGAGGACATCACCGGGAATAAACTGACCGCGGAGAATCTGAGCCGGAGCATCCGCCTCATAAACGATAAACGCCGGGCTCTGCAGCGCCTGCACAGCACCCGCCAGGCTTCTCCGGTCCCTATCAGCGGGAAAGACGCCCTGACTGTCACCCAGGTGGCTTTCTATGACGATATACAGCGTTTCACAGACAATACCAATGTTCTCTGTGATGAGTTAGAAGAGAGAATCGCCCGCCATGAGGGGGTGGCTCCGGCCGATGCGCCGCGCATACTGGTCACCGGCAGTCCCATGGCGTTGCCCAACTGGAAAGTGCATCACCTGGTTGAGAGCAGCGGCGGGGCAGTAGTATGTGAGGAAATGTGCACCGGCACCCGCTACTTTGAAAACCTGGTAGATGAGACTCCCACTGATCTGGATGGGCAGATACTGGCTATAGCCAGCCGCTACATGAAAACCAACTGCGCCTGCTTCACAACCAACAGCGGCCGGGTGGATGACATCATCCGTCTGGTGCAAGATTACCGGGTGGATGGCGTAATAGATTATGCATTGCAGTTTTGCGGGCTGTATTCCATTGAAAGCCATCTGGTCAAAGCGGCCCTGCAGGACCGGGGCATACCCTTTATGCACCTGGAAACCGACTACAGCCCGGCCGACAGTGAACAGCTGCAGGTTCGTATCCAGGCGTTTCTGGAGATGCTGTGATAGCAGCCTTACCGGCTGCCGCCTCAGCGACGGCACACTCTACGCCCTGGGCGAGTGCCCGCAGTGCGGGAGCGTCATCTGGGCTGAAACCACCCGTTAAGCCATAATTATAAGATTATTGGAGAGGTTATTTATATGAAGAGAATTCTGGTCCTGATTTTGGTTTTATCACTATCAGTAACATTATGGGGATGTCAGAGCAGGGCGGGCAACCAGCCGCCTTCGACACCGCCGGCCAGCGGTGAACCCGATACTTCCGGCAACCAGGGCCAGTCAGACCCCGGCGAAAATACTCCTCCCGCAGGCCAGAGCGCAGCCAGTTTGGGAGGGCTCAGGCTGGGAATGACCGTATCTCAGCTGGACAGCCTGTTAGGGCAGGATTATACTGAAAAACTGGTTGATGAAGGCGGACATTTCAGAGAGCCGTTTAAGATTCGCAGCTATGCGGAGGACTGCCAGGTGGTCGTGGGACAGACTTCCGGAAAAGTCCTGCAAGTTGATGTATATTCCGCCCTTTATCCCACCAACCTGGAGATTAAAGTGGGCGACTTGAGCCGGGATGCCCTGCAGAAATACCGGGCACTTTATAAAGAGTGGGTGGGCAACCAGAGCGATCAGCCTTTAGCCGGTTGGTTTGAAACCGAGCCCGGCGTCCTGGTTATCTTCTCCAGTATGGAAAACCATGACCGCATCAATCAGAACCTGCAGCCTGACAGCAGAATAACCGCCATAACTCTGGGCGGCGCACAATATTTCGATTAAAGGTCAGATTA
>NZ_DIPG01000067.1:0-2046 GCF_002426325.1 Syntrophomonas sp. UBA5494
ATGCAAAAACGCCCCAGTACCAGCGAATTGATCGACTGGCTTCAAGCTCTGGTGGTCGGCGGCGTGTCGCCCGCTCGAATTAAAAAAGAACTGCCTTTTTTGGGTGTCTTGCTGAAAAAGAATGAAGACCTGGATATGATCCTGCAGCAACTGTCCGGTAAAACCCAAACTCGCAATGCCATGGGACGCTACCGCTAAAAGCGCCTTCAGGAGGATTTGATGTTTACCCGTTTTTATTATGAGTTGAAAAACCAGGGGCTGCCGGTTTCCATGAAGGAGTGGGACGCCCTTCTTGAAGCCCTGGAGGCCGATTTGTGCGGCTCCAGTCTTATCGGATTCTATCATCTGTGCCGGGCCGTCCTGGTGAAGAGCGAAGCCCACTACGATCGTTTTGACCTGGCCTTCGCCCGCTTTTTCGAAGGGGTGGAAACCCCGGAAGGTCTGCCCGATAAGATCTGGGAATGGCTGGATAAAGAGCTGCCCGCCCGGGGGATTACCGAAGAAATGCGGCGCAATCACCGGCAGTTGGATCTGGATGAATTGAGGCGAATGCTGGAAGAGCGCCTCAAGGAGCAGCAGGAAGAACACCACGGCGGCAGCTACTGGATTGGCACCGGCGGCACTTCTCCTTTTGGACACTCGGGTTACCATCCGGGAGGCATAAGGGTCGGCGGTCAATCCAATAACCTTTCTGCGGTTAAAGTAGCGGGAATGCGCCGTTTCCAGGAGTTCCGCTCTGATGAGACCCTGGGTGTCAGGCAATTCCAGGTGGCTTTGCGCAAGCTGCGGCAGTTTACCTCCCGGCTGGATGGCGCAAAAACCGTATTGGATTTAGACGGTACAATCGATAAGACCTGTCAGAATGCGGGCCGGTTGGAACTGGTATGGGAGCGCCCCCGCGAGAACAGCATCAAGGTACTGCTGCTGATGGATGCCGGGGGTTCAATGCTATCTTACAGCCGCTTGTGCAATCAGCTGTTTACCGCGGTGCATCGCTCCAGCCATTTTAAAGACTTGAAAGTTTTTTATTTTCACAACTGCATATACGATTGGTTGTATCATTCCCCTGAATGCCGCAAGAACGATTACACTGACACCGCGTATATCCTCAACAACCTGGGTGAGGACTACCGGACCATCATCGTGGGTGATGCCAGCATGGCTCCCTATGAATTGATGCGCTCGGGCGGGGTCATTGACTGGGATCTTTACAACGACAGAGCCGGACTGGAATGGCTGCGCGATCTGCGCCGGCATTTTGAATATTCGGTCTGGCTCAATCCGATACCGCAAAAGTACTGGGATTGGGTGGAAGGTTCATTTACTATAAAAAAGATCAGTGAAATCTTCCCCATGCAGGAACTGACCATCGACGGGCTGGAAAAGGCCATATCCGCTCTGAGGAGTCGCCAGCGCATGGCTAAAGCCACTTAAAACAATATGAATCGATTATGTCGTATAACCTGGGCCCTCCCTTATGGGAGGGTTATTTTCGCCGCGGGCCCGGCTAAGCACGCATTATCCATTCTCGCTGCTCCGTTCGAAAACTTGATGGAGACGGTTGCTGGCTTGCGCACTACTAGCGCGAGTTAACAACCGTATCTCTTGGTCCAATCAGTTTTAAAATCCATAAACACAATATAATTAAAAAAATATGTGGGATAGAAAAAGCCCAATGAGCAACGAAATTGTCAGAAAATGCCGGAGGATAATCGGTAATTTCGCCGCTATGGAATATAAACCAGAGTATTATCGGAGGTATTTGAATAACCGTGCCTATATAAAGGAGCAATCGTGTTCCGATGCCATGAGTCGTAAAAAACGCAAGAATAAGTAATGACGCTCCTAAACCCTCACTGAAATATCCCCATAGCTCTACCTCTGATTCTAAAGGACCATACAACTCGTGAGCATAGCTATATCCCAGCAGGATGCTGCCAATAGCCAATAAAATCATTAAGATACTTTTTCGATTGCGCATATTAACCCCCATTATCTCCCTCTATATGCTATCATTTCATGACATCCTTTTCTGATATACGAATT
>NZ_DIPG01000067.1:2184-8060 GCF_002426325.1 Syntrophomonas sp. UBA5494
ATAATATAGATCATTTCAAGGCCAATCGTGCGCGCCTTTTTTGTTACCGGTTACGTTTTGCGGTTCTGTCATGATATACAATCAGAGTAATTGTATTTAATATTATGGTAACAATGAGAAGAACTGCTGCAGCCAATGCTACAGCAGCGCTCACCGGCCTAGTTTGAAAAATCCCTTGCTTGATGGCTTGATTGTGATATATTGAGACATATCATTGAAAGGTGTGGCATGGTTGACAATCCTTTTGGGCATACTGGCCTCTTTAATACTCGCTACTTATAGTATCTATTTTCTTAAGATTATCAGGGGTTATCCCCAGGAATTTGAGCTGGAATTATTGGATGCCCTGCAAAACTGGCTGCAGGAAAGCAATACTAAAGCTCTGTGGATACTCCTGTGGGCTTCGGTTTTGTTTGAAGTGGTCTATTTCAGCCTGGTGTTCCTGGCCGTTTCCAACCCCGTCACCCTGGCTTTGACAGGGTTAATAATAGTAATAGAAATGTGGCATCTTAGTGTGGTATTTGTGAACTTCCGGAACTTTTTTGGCGGCCGCATCACTTGCGCCGGGATTTTTAACTGGAAGTTGGAGCGCATCAGTGCGATGGGATTTTTTACCCATTCTTTGATCGTGCTCCTTACTCTGCTCTTCTTAACCTAGTTGTGCTTTTCAGGAGGAATGTTGGTGTATACCCAATATCGTCTTTATTTGTCCAGTTTGGCCATATACCGCAATATTTTGCATGACCCTGCCCTGACCGCCCTTCAGGCCTGGCTGGAGAGCAATGTTCGTCAAGATCTGGATTATGTGGAAATATGTAATCGCTATCACCAATTTTGTTTTGAGTTATTGCGTACGGAACGCTGTTTTTCCTGCCACCTGCAGAACCTTATATTAGAGGATGACAACGTTTTCAGCAGAACTGCAGAAAAGCAGGGCGAAATTGGACCGGAGTTGAGGCAGTCAGCAGCGCGGGATCTGGACTTGCTGCAGAGAGTAACGGGTCTGGACTTTGCAGAACTGGCGCCGCAATCCGTATGTACCATGGTCATGAACGGCCGTGGCTGCAAAGGTCTTGAACACGATAGAGCCCTCCTTGAGGGTTCTGATTGGGCACTGCAAATTGATCAATTGATTGAACACTACCGTGCTAATTCCCGGGGGATTATGGCGCGCTACCAGGCCCTGCGCTGGGACGCGGAATCTGGTCTGGCAGGAATTGCCCATCCACACCTGCCCAGATTGCAGGACCTGATTGGGTACGAATATCAAAAAAAGATGCTGTGTTTCAATACGGAAAAATTTCTGGGCGGTTTACCCGCCAACAATGTGTTGCTTTACGGCGGCAGCGGAACCGGCAAATCGACCATGATCAAGGCCCTGCTGGAGCACTATCGGGGCAAGCCCCTGCGCATGGTGGAGGTACACCGTGACAGCCTGCCCAGCCTGCATCACCTGGCTGAAATACTAAGCGGCTACAACCTTAAATTCGTTTTATTTATTGATGATTTGTCATTTGAAGATTACGAAACCGAATATAAAGGCTTGAAAGCGGTTTTGGAGGGAAGTCTGCAGGGACAGACCGGAAATATGCTGATTTACGCCACTTCTAACCGGCGTCATCTGGTCAAGGAGTTTTTCCATGACCGGGATCATCTGGATGATGAGATCCATGTTCATGACACCCAGCAGGAGAAGATTTCTCTGGCGGACCGCTTCGGATTGACCTTGTCTTTTGCGGCCCCCAACCAGGAGGAGTACCTGGCTATCGTGCAAGGTCTGGCTCAAAGACAAGGATTGGATATAGATGCTGAATTGCTGCGGCGCCAAGCCCTGCAATGGGAACGCGGCAAACACGGTCCGTCAGGACGGACAGCCCGGCAGTTCATAAACCATATAGCGGGGCAAGTTGGAGAGCCGGGGCGGCTTAGGGAATTTTAAGTAATGTTAGGAAGTGGATCAACTTGACGGAAGGCTATAATCGCCTGCGCTGGGGATTGATGGAAATCGTTCTGGTTTATGGCGGGGTTCTTCTCATAGCCAACTTGGTGGGAGCGTACAGCATGCACTCCTGGTGGCTGGAAGGAAAGCCGCTGGTTCAGTTTTCCCTGGTGGCCGGGGTTCAATTTCTGGCGACCATAGGCCTGGTCTTGGTTTTCACCATAGGGAAAAAGGCTTCCTGGGCGGAATTAGGATTGCGTCCGGCTTCCCTCCGGGATATACTCATTTATGGGTGTGGAACCGGGCTGGTGCTCCTGTTATTCATGCTGGTTGTGAGCTGGCCCCTGAGCCGCCTTATGCCTGATATTTCGCCGCAGCTGTATGAGACCATGCTGCGTAATGCAGGCCATGGCGCCTCTTTTGTGTTATTATTTTTTATGGGGGCGGTTCTGGCTCCTGTATCAGAAGAGTTGTTTTACCGGGCTATGATTTATCCTTTCCTGCGCAATGCACTGGGCCCGGTATGGGGCATTTTATTGGCTGGATTGGTATTTGGACTGGCCCACTGGGATGTATGGAGAACCATCCCGCTGGCTATTGGAGGCCTGGTTTTATGTTATGTTTATGAGAGGACCGGGAGTATATATGTGCCCATGGTTGCCCACGGGGTATGGAACGGCGTTATGTCGCTCCTGGTCTTGCTTAAGATACAGATATAAAGACAGATATAAGATTTGGAGAGAAGGGTGAGATTATGCCAATATATGAATACCGTTGCCAGGAATGTGGGATATTCGAAAAAATGCAAAAGATTTCTGACCAGCCTCTTAAAAACTGCCCTACTTGTAAAGGCGAAGTAGAGAGACTGGTGAGCCGTGATATAGGGATAGCTTTCAAGGGGCCGGGCTTTTACAAAACTGATCACGGCACCCTCAAAGACCGGGCCAGAAGCATTAACAAAGAACGGCAAAAAGATAATGAAGCCATTCTGGATAAAGATGTCAAATCCTACGTTAAACAGTCGGAGGAGACCACTAAGAAGATTCAGGAGGCTTGATAAAGGCGCTTTAGAGTACCTGCAGGCTGCCAGCCAGCAGTAGCGGGTCCGGGTTCTATTCTGAAAGAGCCTCCCAGGGGAACTGAAATAAACTGAGATGGGTGATGGATACTATGGATTCTCGAATTGTCAATGTGGTGGAACAGGCGGTCTGGGACTTGATGAGACGGGTTTTGGAGGAGAAACACGGTATCTGTACCTGCCCCAAATGCCAGGCCGATATTGCCGCCCTGGCTCTTAACAACCTTAAACCGCGCTATGTCACCAGCGCAAAAGGGGAAGCATTGGCCCGGGCCGACAGCCTGGACCAAACCACTTATATTGCGGTTTTGGTGGCTCTGGCCAAAGCCATTGAACAGGTTGCCCCCAATCCCCGTCATGAAGTGAGTCCCGGCCAATGAGAGAACCGATAATTATCTACACCGACGGGGCTTGTTCCGGCAACCCCGGGCCTGGAGGATGGGGCGCAGTTCTCATCTATGGCGAAAACATCAAAGAGCTGTCCGGAGGAGAACCTGACACCACCAATCAGCGCATGGAACTCACCGCCGTGATCAAGTCTCTCCAAGCCTTAAAAGTGACGGGATGGGAGGTTGTAGTCCATTCGGACAGCGCTTATATCGTCAACGCGATACAGCAGCACTGGCTGGATAAATGGCAGGCCAACGGCTGGCAGAACAGCAAGAAGGAGGCCGTGGCCAATCAGGACCTGTGGAGGCAGCTCTTAGATTTGATGAAGAAGAACCGGGTTGCTTTTACCAAAGTGGCCGGCCACAGTGGAGATGTGTGGAACGAACGCTGTGACCAGTTGGCCCGCCAGGCAATAAAAGCCATGACAACCTGACCGCTGTAAAATGGATATGAAGGAAGATCGGTTTGGCCCAGGTACAGGTTTACTATTGCAACAATCCGCATAATGAGGGCATAGCTCTCCATATAGACTCCAATGCCAACCTGAATGATCTCCTGGCTGCCTGGCAGCCGTTGTGCGATGAATCTGCCTATGGCAAAAAATACGCTTCCGACCCGAAACAGTCCTGCCGGGCCTGCACCCACAATTGCTGCGATACCGCCTATGTGATTCCCGATCTGATTGCTTTCAAGAAGATGGCCGGGCACCTGGGATGCGACTTTGAATTCCTGGTTGACAACTATTTTCAGCCCGAAAAAAGACGTATCGGCTTGCTGCGCATGCTTCCCAATCCTTGTGTTTTTCTAAAAGACAAGCTTTGCAGCATTTACCCCATACGTTCATTGATTTGCCGTTTCTACCTTTGTGCGACCCTGCGGGGGGACGCCGAACAGCTTATTTACCATATCAGCAGCCTGGGCATGGCGGCAACCCATGTATTTGCCAGGCAGCAGGGGGTCCTGGGGGAAAAACGGGGTGCGACGAGCAGTATGGATCGTTTGTTCCTGGAGTTGTTCGAGAAATATGCTTCAGATCCCCTCTTGCAGTATTTTCTCAGTGCAGAGGAGTATGAAGACATCCCTTTACATCCTTTTATTGAACTATCGGGCTGATCAGCAAAATCAATCATAACGGCTCCCCGCGCATCACTTGCGGGGAGCTCCGGTTTCGACGCAAGTAGGGGACGGTTTTTGACTTGAGCGCTTGCGCGCAAGCCAAGAATCGTCCCCACCCGTCAAGACCAGAAATCGCTCCCGGCTACTGATAGATCTGAGTCATCTGCGCCTGCGGATAGTAATGCGCTACAATATCACGGGCAGTTTTGCCCTGCTCAGCCATGAGACTGGCTCCCCATTGATCCATGCCAACCCCGTGGCCCCAACCGGTGCCGGTGAAGACGATATAATTGCCCTGGGCTTTGATACTGCTGATTTGAGTCGAGTACAATTTATCAAAACCGATCTTTTCCCTTAAATCAACCGCGTTTACCGTGGCCTGACCGGCCTTTACAGTCATTACCCTTCCGGAAGGACCGGTTTGGCCGATACTGATGTCATCGAGGTTGCCGGCTTCAGTGCCCATTATTTCTTTCACGGTGCTGCGCGGCACTTTCACTGTCCAGGCCTTATATTTTTCAGGGGCCTTGGTTATTCCGTCGGTAGCAACCGGCACCAGATAAGGGGCTTTTTCAGCCAGTTTGGGGAAGCCTTCCTCGATGCTGGCGGTTGTGCCGTTGGAGGCTGAATGGAACAGCGCGTAAACGAATTTGCCATTATTGGTCAAAACCATCCCCCGGGTTTCTTCGACGGCTTTGGAGATATTATCGTTGACGGCTTTTTCATCGTAGGCCTGAAACTCGGTGTGGTCGTCGCTGGCATCGGTGTTGTGCTTGCCGCGGGTGCCGTTTTCATACTCTAACAAGGCCAGAGTATTAGTGCGGGCGATGATGGCCTGTGCCTTTAAGGCCTCCATCGGAAACTTGGGACCGATCTCGCCTGCTACCACGCCTTTCAGGTATTGTTCCAGCTGCAGATTCTGAACCTTGCCGGTGTCGCTGCGATACAGGCTGATAGCAGGTTCTGCACTGTATTTCTGAACTTCAGGGGCCAACTGCCCTGGTTGATTTGGCTTTTTGGCAGCTTGCTGACAGCCGCTCAGGGCCAATAACAGGCCAAACAGCAGCATGATGGCCAGGATGTTACTTGACTTGGATCTGGGCAAATGAATCCCTCCTTTTTTCAGTAGTTTTTCCAGCCTGACTGCTGCTATTACTGGGAAACAAAGGGTTATAATAGTATCAATTACCACGTCATTCAGGCGAAAGTAGGATAGCATATGCATATTGTCCTGATTGAACCGGAAATACCGCAGAATACCGGTAATATTGCCCGAACCTGCGCCTTGACCGGCACCGACCTGCACCTGGTAAAACCGCTGGGTTTTTCCCTGGCGGACCGTTATCTTAAACG
>NZ_DIPG01000067.1:8288-12950 GCF_002426325.1 Syntrophomonas sp. UBA5494
CGGATTTATACCGAGGTTTGTTATCGACCCCATGATTTTTTGGTACTGGGACGTGAAACCAGAGGACTGCCGCCGGCTATGCTGCAGGAGTATGGGGACAGCACTATACGCGTACCCATGCGCGATCTGGGCAGGTCGCTGAACCTGGCCAACACTGCGGCCATACTGCTGTTCGAGGCCTTGCGCCAGCAGGGCTTTCCTCAGCTAAAGTAGCGGTAAGCTCAGAAAAAGCAAAAAACCCGCGAACGGGTTTTTCATTGTCATGGCATTGCTGGGTTAGCCCTCTTCCGGCTGCGGTGCATCCACCGGGCATATATCAGCACATGATCCACAATCAGTGCATAAATCGGGGTCTATGATATATTTGTCTTCCCCTTCACTAATCGCATCCACCGGGCATTCATCTACGCACACCCCGCATGAAATACAGTCGTCATTAATGCTGTAGGCCACTGAGTTCGCCTCCTTTGCTCCATTTGCACTAATATGAATTATAATGAACGCCTTTTTTCTTGTCAATTTGCTAATATTAATTCTCGACACGGTACGACTAGAGGGAAATAACCCGAATTTCTTAATATCTGCTTCTAATTTCTTTATTAGGTCCTTTCAAGAGCCTGTGGATATATTATAATAAAAAGCAATATATGGATGTTTGTGCTATACAAATGCCGATAAAAATAGGTGATAAGATGAAATGCGTGGTTCTCGCCAATGGCGAATACGGACCTTTAGAAAGATATAGCAGTGTGGTACTGGATAGCGATTTAATCATCTGCGCCGATGGAGGGGCTAATTACGCTTATGAAATGGGCCTGATCCCGGCATACATCGTGGGCGATATGGATTCCATCAGGCCAGAGGTAAAGGAGTTCTTTGCCGCCCGCCGGGTCACAGTTAAAAAATACCCGCGGCGCAAGGATTTTACCGACACTCAACTAGCGCTTTCCCTGGCAGAAGAAATGGGTGCAGATGAGGTCGTTTTCCTGGGCACCCTGGGGAAACGCCTTGACCATACCTTGAGCAATTTGTACAGCGGCATCGAATTAGCCATGATGGGCAAGCAAGTGATGCATTATTCTCCCCAGTGTGTGGTATACTTGACTGCCAGGCGCCTGGTCATAGAAGGCCAAAAAGGGGATGTGGTATCGGTTTTGCCTCTGAGTGAAAAGGCCCTGGGAGTATGCGAAAAAGGTTTTGAATACCCTCTGGAAAATGTGGTCTTAGAAAAGAAAAATCCCTATACGGTTTCTAATACTCTGGCTGAGGAAAAAGGGGAAATCAGCGTAGAAGAAGGTATTCTGGCGGTATTCCATTTTTTAACGTCAGATGGCTGACCTACTTGATTTGGCAATGCCCCGGGGAAAACTTATAATAGAAGTTGTTTAATCCAGAAATCGGAGGATAGGGATTTGGATTTCAACTTCCTGTCTGGCGTGTTGACCAGCTCATGGAACCTGTTGCTGAGCCTGGTGGATATTGCCATTGTGGCTTACCTCATATACCGCATTTTAGGGCTAATTAGCGGAACAAGAGCGGAACAGCTCTTACGGGGGCTCTTGCTCCTCCTGGTGTTTTCTGTTTTGGCCAGCTACTTAAACCTGGCCATGGTAACCTGGTTGGTGGAAAAATTATGGATAGTCTTTGCGATTACCCTGCCGATTGTTTTTCAGCCGGAATTACGGCGCTTTTTGGAACAAATCGGCCGGGGCAGTTTCTTTTCTGGGCATCATTTACAATGGAACCCGGAGGCCATGCACAATGTTCTGGCAGAGGTGAGCAGTGCCGCCGGGATCCTGTCCCGCAACCGCATGGGTGCTTTAATGATACTCACCCGTGAGACTGGCATCGGAGAGCATGCCGCCAGCGGTGTATTGGTGGATGGGGCGGTGACCAGCAGCCTCCTGATCAATATATTTTGGCCCAATACACCCCTTCACGACGGGGCAGTGGTCATATCTGCCGGCCGGCTGGAACGGGCGGCTTGTTTTCTGCCCTTGAGCGATAATCCCAATTTAAGCCTGCACCTGGGCACCCGCCACCGTGCGGGTCTGGGGATAACCGAGGTTTCAGACGCCCTGGCGGTTATCGTCTCTGAAGAGAGCGGACAGATTTCCCTGGCTCGCGAAGGTGATTTATTGGCTTGCTCGGACGAAAATCATTTGCGGCAGGTCTTGGAGCTGGAGTTTATACAAAAACCCAACTGGGGCGAGAGCTTGCGCAGGAGGTGGTTTAGACAATATGAATCCTCAACTAAAGCGAAAAAAGACCGGGCTTAAAATCATCTCTGTTATTATGTCGGTTTTACTGTGGGCCTACGTAGTCAATCAGGGCAGCGCTGCAACCGGGCAGAACCTGGTTCAGGTTTCGCTTGATTACCGCAATGTTCCAGCGGGGCTTGCTGTAAAAGGACCGGATCAGGTTAATGTCAAGTTGTGGGGCATAATAGAAAAGAAGGCTGCCGTGAAGGCTTATGTCGATTTGGCAGGCTATGAAGCCGGTTCTTTTGATGTTCCGGTTCAGGTAGAGCCCGGCTCGGGAGCCATTTTAACCAGTGCCCAGCCCCGTGTCGTACAGGTGACCCTGGCCGGCCAGCAGGAACGTGTTTTTACTGTTGTCCATCAGGTGGTTAACAACCCTCCACAAGGTTATGAATTGCTGGATATCAGTGTGACTCCTGATAAATGCCTGGTCAGAGGGGAGCAGGCCTTTATAAGTAAAATCGACCATATTGTAGGAGAAGTGGATCTGAGCCAGACTACAGATATAGCCGCCCATACCGTCAACCTCGAAGCCCGGGATGCAACCGGAAAATTAGTGAGCGGTAATTTCGAACTGCTGCCCCGCCAGGCTACCGTACACGCAGTGGTGGCGCCAAAACAATCTGCCAGGGAGGTTCCGGTTACTGTGATAAGCAATGGATTTGCTGCCCCTGGCTTTCAGGTGACAAATGTGTCAGCCCAGCCAGCCCTGGTAAAAGTAATGGGAAACAGTGGTATCGTGGAGAATATGGGTGACATTAAAACCGAACTGCTGGACTTGACCGGCAAAGACCAATCCTTTCAACAGGAAGTGAGCTTGCAGACTCCTCAGGGGGTAAAGGCTTTTCCCGCCCGGGTCATAGTTAATGTCACCATAGGAGAAGCCGGCCATGCCAACGAGAGTTAAAATAAAAAATGTCAAAATGCCGCTGGATTACCAGCAGCCTGAGTTGTACAGGGAAGCCGCCAAAATCCTCAAGCTATCCCCGGACAACCTGGGCCAGGTACGGCTTATTCGTGAAGCCGTGGATGCCAGGCGTAAAGAGGTGCACTTTAATGTCACCCTGGAGGTACTGCTCCCCGAGGGTGCAATTATACCGGATCACCCTCAGATTGCGCCCTTAGAAGAACCAGCTGAATGGCGCCCAATTCAAGGCCAGACCCTCCTCAGCAGTCCGCCCATCATAGTCGGCGCCGGGCCTGCCGGACTGTTTGCCGCATTGTTGCTGTCCCGCTACGGTTATCGTCCTATTGTCATTGAACAGGGTCTGGATGTAGGCCGGCGGATTAATACGGTAGAAAAATTCTGGAAAGACGGGGTCCTGGATGAGTACTGCAATACCCAGTATGGCGAAGGCGGCGCCGGCACTTTTTCCGATGGCAAATTGACCACGCGCAGCGGCGACCGCCGCATAGGACAGATTCTGGATGTGTTTGTCGCCCACGGGGCTGAACCCTCCATACGTTATCAGAAAAGGCCCCATGTTGGCACCGATGGCATCCGGAAGGTTATTAAAGGCATACGCGCCGAGATTCTTAAACATGGCGGCGAGATCTATTTCGATGCCCAGCTGACAGACATTAGTATTAACAATGGGCAAATAAAAAGCATAGTAATAAATAACAGTCTGGAGATATCCTGTTCATTGCTGGTATTGGCCGTGGGCAACAGCGCCAGGAAAACATACCGGTTGCTGAATATTCGTGGTGTATCCATGATTCCCAAATCTTTCGCGATCGGACTGCGTGTGGAGCATCCCCAGAGCCTAATAGATTCCATACAGTATGGAGATTATGCCGGGCACCCGCGTCTGGGGGCGGCTGATTACCATCTGACCTATCAGGACGACAAGAGCCAGCGCGGGGTTTATACCTTTTGTATGTGCCCGGGCGGCTTCGTAATTGCCTCCTCTTCAGCGCCCGGGCAGGTGGTTACCAACGGCATGAGTTACACCGCACGTGATTCGGGTATTGCCAATTCAGCCCTGGTGGTAACCGTAAACCCGGGCGATTGGGAAAACACCGCTTTAGGGGGGATAGGTCTCCAGGAAACCCTGGAAGAACAGGCTTACCGGTTAGGGGGAGGCGGTTATAAAGCCCCGGCTCAGATGCTGACTGATTTTATGGAGCAGGAATCCAGCCGTTCGCTGAAGGGCTCTCTGGCTACCTATCAGCCCGGCCTGACACCCGGCGATCTATGGCAGCTGCTGCCGCACACCTGGTGCCGCAGCCTGGTTAAAGCCATATCCTTCTGGAATAAACGGATGCCGGGCTTCCTCCACCCGCAGGCGGTTTTAACCGGAGTAGAGACCAGAACCTCGGCACCGTTGCGCATACTCAGGAATGCCACCCTGCAATCGGTTAATGTTGCCAACCTTTACCCTTGCGGGGAAGGAGCCGG
>NZ_DIPG01000067.1:13141-18321 GCF_002426325.1 Syntrophomonas sp. UBA5494
TTAGAGCATGAATCTTTATGTCCGGCCCGGGGATTGCAAGACCTTACCGGATAACAGCGTATTGACAAAAAAGCAGAATTGAATTATCTTCGAACAATCGTAAAGTTATTAATTGCAGGAGGATCTTACTGTGGGGAGTTTATTTGGCACAGATGGAGTCAGAGGTATTGCCAACCTGGATTTAACTGCTGAATTGGCCTTCAAATTAGGCCGGGCAGGAAGTTATATATTAGCCCAGCAAAACCCTGCCGGGAGACCGCGCATACTGGTGGGCAAAGATACCCGCATATCCGGAGACATGCTGGAGTCAGCCCTGGTGGCTGGGATATGTTCTACCGGCGCAGATGTGTTGACAGCAGGAATCGTCCCTACTCCGGCAGTAGCCTATCTGACAGAAAAATACCAGGCTAACTGCGGCATCGTTATATCTGCCTCGCATAATCCGGTAGAGGACAACGGCATCAAATTCTTTGGCCCGGCTGGATATAAACTTCCCGATGAAATTGAAGAAAGAATTGAGGAATTGGTCCGGCAGGGAACGGATGGACTGAGCCGTCCGCAGGGACCTGATGTTGGCCGGGTTTACACCGTTGAAGCAGCCACGGAGAGTTATTTGGAATATCTTTTATCGTGCTGTGGTCAAAAAATGAATTTGCAAGGGATGACAGTGATATTGGACTGTGCCAATGGAGCAGCCTATCACGTGGCTCCCGCTCTGTGGCAGCGCCTGGGCGCCCGGGTCATAAGCATTGGTGACAAGCCCAACGGCATCAATATCAATGAACGCTGCGGCTCAACCCACACCGGGTTGATAAAAAGAGCGGTGCAGCATTATCATGCTGATCTGGGGATCGCTTATGACGGTGATGCCGACCGCTGCATCGCCATTGATGAAAACGGCCATGAGCTGGACGGCGATTATATCATGCTCATCTGCGCCCTGGATATGCATCGCCAAAATCTGCTCAATCCCCCTGCAGTAGTAGCGACAGTGATGAGCAATATCGGTTTTGAGATCGCCCTGCGCCGTGAAAATGTCAGGGTGGATAGCTGCAAGGTAGGGGACCGTTATGTTTTAGAAAAAATGGTGGAGACCGGCGCTCTCCTGGGCGGCGAGCAGTCCGGACACATTATTTTTAAAAGTCATGCCACAACCGGAGACGGTTTGCTGACATCTATCAAGCTGGTGGAGGTGATGAAAAGAACCGGATTGACTCTTTCGGAGCTAGGCCGTGAGATGGAAAAATACCCGCAACTGCTGGTTAATGTCCGCATCGAGAACAAAGAAGCGGTTTTGTCGCATGAGGTTGTTCAAACCGCGCTCAATGAAGCGGAACGGAGACTTGGAGAATGGGGAAAACTGGTGGTGAGGCCCTCGGGAACTGAGCCACTGGTAAGAATCATGGCCCAGGGTTCTGACCAATATCTTTTAAAGGATGTGATTGATGATATCAAAAAGGCTGTCGAGGCGGTAGCCGGTCAATAATCATTAAAGCGCCTGAACCCGAGTTTTCATCTGGGGTTGACGAGGAGGGGGTTTATCGAGTGTTTCGGCGGATGCCCCCCGGTGGCCACCATCGTTAAAAAGCCTGCAAAAGCCGGCAGTAATGCCTGCCACAAAGAGGCTTTTAGTGGATGCCAATATTGTTTATCAAGAGTCGGGAATGGATATTTCCGGCCTGTATTATGGTGCAATATAAACGAAAAAACCCTATGGAGGTTAAATAAAAAAACATGTGCGGAATTATGGGTTATATCGGCCGCTCTGATGCTGTGCCGGTAATTATAGACGGATTGAGCCGATTGGAATACCGCGGCTACGATTCGGCCGGTATTGCTGTATACCGGCCCGGAATGACCGCCAGCCTGGATACCATGAAACGCAAAGGCCGGCTGGCGGAACTGATTGACAATCTGCAGGATTTTCCCGGCAGTACGCTGGGTATTGGACATACCCGCTGGGCCACCCACGGGGTTCCCAGTGACCGCAACGCTCATCCCCATAGCGACTGTTCGGGGCGCATCGCGGTGGTGCATAATGGCATCATTGAGAACTATGCCTCACTGCGCAAACAATTGATACTGGAAGGCCATGATTTTGTGTCGGAAACTGACACCGAGGTGATAGCCCACCTGGTGGAGAAGTATTACCATCACTCCCTGGAAGCGGCGGTGCGCCAGACCCTGGCGGTGGTGCATGGCTCCTTTGCGCTGGCGGCAATCCACCAGGATGAACCCGACAAGATTATCGTCGCCAAAAAAGACAGTCCTTTGATAATTGGGCTGGGGGAAGGCGAGAATTATGTGGCTTCCGATATCCCGGCCATACTGGGACGCACTACCCGGGTCTATATTCTGGATGACAACGAATTTGCGGTGGTCAAGGCGGATGAGGTGGTTATTACCGATTTAATCGGTGACCCGGTGGATAAATCGGTATTTACCGTGACCTGGGACCCCATATCCGCGGAGAAGGGCGGGTATGAGCATTTCATGCTCAAGGAAATCCATGAGCAGCCTGAAGCCATCCGGGCTACGCTCAGGGGAACGGCAGTTAACGGACGAGTCGATTTTTCCCATCTGGGTATGGATGATGTATTTCAAAAGATAAGGAAAATATTTATTGTCGCTTGCGGCACCGCCTATCACGCCGGTTTGGTGGGCCGGGTGGCCATTGAGAAGCTGGCCCGGGTGCCGGTGGAGACTGATATTGCATCGGAATTTCGTTATCGTGAAATCCTGTGGAACCCTGATGATTTGATGATAGTCATCAGCCAATCAGGGGAAACCGCCGATACTAAAGCAGCCCTGCAGGAAGCCAAAAGACAGGGCATCAAGGTATTGGCGGTCACCAATGTGGTGGGGAGCGCTATAGCCCGTGAAGCCGATCAGGTCATATATACCCATGCCGGACCGGAGATAGCGGTAGCCTCTACCAAGGCATATACAACGCAGCTTATCGTGATGTATCTGCTGGCCCTTTATCTGGCTGACGTGCGCGGTACCATGAACAAACAGGAATTGCAGCACCTGTACAGTGACCTGCTCTATACCGATACCCTGGCTGAACAGGTTCTTTCCGAGGAGGGCGAGATCAAAGCGCTGGCCCATAAATACGCTCACGTGCAGAGCACTTTTTTCCTGGGGCGCAGCTTTGATTATGCGGTGGCCATGGAAGGCGCCTTAAAGTTGAAAGAGATTTCATACATCCATGCCGAAGCCTATGCCGCCGGTGAACTCAAACACGGGCCCCTGGCCTTAATCGACAACGGGGTGCCGGTTTTGGCCCTGATTACACAGGATGGCCTGGTGGAAAAGACCATGTCCAATATTAAAGAGGTCAAAGCCAGGGGGGCCGTAGTGGTGGCGATCTGTAAAAACAACCTGCAGGAGGCCTGCCAGGAGTGTGACGAACAGATCCTGCTTCCGGATATAAATCCCATCCTGGCGCCAATAATCGGGGTCATGCCCCTGCAGATCTTCGCCTATTACATGGCCGTGATGCGGGGTCTGGATGTTGACAAACCCAGGAATCTGGCCAAGAGCGTAACCGTGGAATAGGCTGCAATTTACCACCTTGACAGTCTGAAGCCGGAACAGTGAATTAACTAACTGTTCCGGCTTTTGTTCGAATTAGATTATTAATTGCCTGAGTCAAACGAACGGATAACGGCCTTATTCAGGAGCAACCAGCCCATGGTTGTTCTTTTCTATTATCTTGCTTTCTAACATGGAGGATACCAGGTATGCCTGAAATCAAACTAAACAGATAGGATAAATAAAAAGATATTGACAATATTCGATATAGTTCGTATACTGGGTCAAATGGAATATCTTATAATACATATTGAATTACTATGTATTGGCTAAGGGAGGGAATAAAATGCCATTGCAAAAGGAGGAATTGGCCACACAAGCAGTTGATTTGTTCAAAAATGGCTTGTATTGTTCGGAGGCAATTCTCAAAGTGTTTAATGAAGATCTGGATCTAGGGCTGAGCGATGCTGCTCTTAAAATGGCAACTGGTTTTGGCGCGGGTCTGGGCGCTTCTAAATGCTGCTGCGGCTCTTTAACAGGTGCGGTTCTGGTCCTAAGTGCCGTTAAAGGCAGAACAAACCCGGAAAACGATGTAGATGAAGTTTTTGCTTTGACCCAGGAACTGCATAACCGTTTCAAGCAAAAGTACAAGGCCACGTGCTGCCGCAGACTGACCAAAACAGTCATATGGGGGGAACCCGAACACCATCAGCATTGTGAACAATATGTCGGTGGCGCGGTAGAGATACTGGTAGATATTTTGAAAAAAAGCACTGAGGAGGCGGCAGCGGATGAAGCGCAAAAAGTTGGCTAAAATACTGGGACTCATTCTGGCGATAGGTCTTTTATCAGGGTTGTTGGCCGGCTGCAGTAAGAGTGAAACGCCGGCACCTGCGCAGGATACGGCTGTAAAGAAAAAAGCGGTTATCGCTTATGCGGGAGGAACCTGCGAGGCTCCGACATTTGTGGCATACCATAAAGGATTTTTTGAGGAAGAAGGCTTGGAGGTTGAACTGGTTCAGGCCGGATTTGAACAGCTTAAACTGGGCCTGACGGCCGGGAACATTGACGCTGCCCAGGCTAATTTTGCCTGGTTCAAGCCCATAGAGCAGGGGCTCAACATCAAACTTACCGCCGGGATACATACCGGTTGTATCAAAGCTGTTACACCGGCGGATTCGGGTATTAAAAATATTACAGACTTGAAAGGCAAGACCATAGGTGTTGACGCCATTGGCGGAGGTCCGATGATCGCATTGTCCACGAAATTGAGAGAAAACGGCATCAACCCCACCACCGAAGTGGAATGGAAAGCATATCCCGGCCCCCAGCTTGACGAAGCCATTAAGAAAAATGAAATACAGGCGTATATGACCTGGGACCCCTTCCCCACCCAGGCCCATGACCATAACAACCACATCTATCTGCTCGATATCGGTGCGGATGATCCGTTCAAGGATAACTATTGCTGCTTTGTGGGCGTTAATGGGGATCTTGTATCAAAAGATCCTGAGAAGGCGGCGGCGATTACCAGGGCTTTGCTCAAAGCTGCGGAATGGGTGCAAAGCAATCCCCAGGAAGCGGCTCAGATATCTTTGGACAACAAATATGTCGGCGGGGATGTCGAATTAAACGCCAAGCTT
>NZ_DIPG01000039.1:0-6690 GCF_002426325.1 Syntrophomonas sp. UBA5494
GATTATGAAATGACCGATCATTATCAGATTACCAAGTATTTCTTGAACCATAGAGAAAAGATCCTGGCGGATATCCTGAACAATGATTAGTTGATGTCTTTCTGTTGGTATATAGGCAATTATTTATGGAGTATATTGGTTTAAAGCTGTAGAATTTCGATATAATTAATCAAATGATAGTTAATCGGTTTGAGGGGTTTCATATAAGTATGGCAGAGATTGAAAACAGAGGGCTCGATGATGATTTTTTCAACTTCTTATGTAAGGCGTGCGAATCGGCTCCTGTTCACCGGACCCTGGACGTTAGCCTGACCTATTTGGGGCAGGGAGCGGCGGGTCTGAAAATGAACCCCGGACTGGAATTTTCGACCATCCGGGGCAGGCTGCACGGCGGAATCATCGCGACTTTAGCGGATACGGCCATGGGTTGGGCATTTATAACCCTGGGGCGTGCCTGTATAACTATAGATATGTATACGAACTATACTGCCACCTGTTTCGCGGAAAATGAGTTGATTGCTGAAGCAAAAGTCATACATTTGGGGAGGAGGACTGGAGTTGCTGAAGCTGCTTTGTTCAATGGCCAGGGGGAGCTTGCTGCCGTGAGCAGGGGAACATTCTCTGTGCAAAAAGACGTTATGGAGGAGTTCGAAAAAGGGATTTGAGTCGGCTTTATTCCGCTTTTGCTGGTCTTCGCCACCCCGGATATTAGAAACCGCTGCCAGGCATATGGAATGTATCTGCGATTGAGTCCAACAAAAAGAACGTCGTCCCGCTGTTGGCTTGTATTCAAGTGGTCTGCCAATAGAGAAACGCTATCCGGGCCGGAGTATCATCAAGAATTATGCCATTAATTGCAATGTCTTGCAGATTTTCTGCTCCTGTGGCGCCATCTGATAAGGAGAGGGTATTATGTACGAGCAAGTCAGAGAAAACATATTTCGGATCGAAATTCCCTTGCCCCGGAATCCCCTTAGGGCTTTGAATGCCTATTTTATTAAGGGCCAAGACAGGAACCTGTGATCGACACCGGGTTCAATCAGGAAGAATGCCGTCAAGCCATGGATCAGGCCATGCAGGAGATGGGATTTTCTATGGAGGATACCGATATTTTCTTAACCCATTGTCATTCCGATCATGCCGGGCTGGCCGGATATCTGGCCACACCGCAAACCCGTATTTTCACCGGGGACTATACTGCACAGGACATCAGCCGCAATCATGACTTTTTTGTATACTTCGATAATCTGGTGCGACAGGGCGGCCTGTTGGAGATGGGATTGACGCAGAACCCGGCCGCACACCCTGGTTACAGGTACCGGACCAATGAAATCGATGCAAACAGCATCAGCATAGTACAAGATGGTACCGTAATCACCGTAGGGGACTACAGTCTAAACTGCATTCTGACAAACGGTCATGCCCCTGACCACATATGTCTGTATGATGAAAACCATCAAATTCTGTTCAGCGGCGATCATATATTGGGGACGATCACCCCTAACAACACTACTTGGGATGAACCCTGGGAGATTAAGGTGGACTATCTGGACGAATACCTGAAAAGTCTGGCCAAGATTGAGGCATTGGATATTGAGCTGACCTTGCCCGGACACAGGGAAATTATCGCGGATTGTTATCATAGAATCAAGGAACTCAGGTCACATCATGATAAACGGCTGCAGAACGCTCTGGATGTGTTAGGGGAAAATACCATGACAGCAGCGCAAGTCGCCAGTAAAATGGAATGGGATTTGAATATCAAGAACTGGGAAGAGTTCCCCACGGCCCAGAAGCTGTTCGCAACTGGAGAGGCATTATCCCACCTGTCGCACCTGGTGTGCAAAAACATTTTAAACAAGGAACTGCGTGATGGGGTGATCCACTACCATAAGTGACAAAAAAGGAGAACAAAATCGCTGCCGTGATGGTTTCAAAAAAACTAAACAACAAACTTTCGGAAAAAGCGAAAAGGAAAGCACTTTCTGTGGTATTGTTTAAGCCACCAAACCAAAACAGGGCAAAGGTGCGAAATGTAAGATTTAATGAACAAAAGAGACAAATAATCTTCAGAAATCAAACTTAATCTTATATAATTAGGTATCCCTGACTTCCGGAGGTATTATTATCATGCGTAGGATTACCCGGCTTTCGAAGCTAATGATATCATTAGCTTTATTCCTTTCTTTTTTTGCTGCAGGTCTTTTCATTCATCTTGAACAGGTTGCAGCTGCTCAAGCTAATTCTCCAACCACCCAATTAGCGACGAGCGCCACTGCAGTTGACCCGGCTGATGGGGAGATCCCTGGAGAATATCTCTTAGAACCAGAAAGACAGCAGCAAGAGTTTTATGAAAAGGCTATAGTACTGGAGGTAAACAGTATAGATCGTGACCCCTCCGAGACCGCACAAAACAGGATTACCGAACAAACGGTAAAGGTGCGCATGTTAAGCGGTACTTATAAAGGACAGGATTTGCTGGTTACTAATAACTTAACTGGATCGCCAGGCATAGATATCATTGTTGAACCCGGAGATAAAATAGTACTCTATATGACTGCAGAGATTGACAGCGACGGACGTGCAGTACTGCAGAATGTCTATGTAGCTGATCGGTTGCGGAGCCCTGCCTTGCTATGGCTGACGCTTATCTTTACTGCATTGATACTTATAATAGGACGTTATCAGGGATTAAAGGCTCTTTTGGGACTGGGTGTTACAGCTTTAGGAATTTATAAGATATTACTTCCCGGCTTGCTGGCAGGTAAACCCGCCTTGCCTTTAACTATTATGGTGCTGGTGGGAGCTACTCTAATCACCATGGTTTTTATAGCCGGCTTCAGTCGAAAAGCCATAGCTGCCACTCTAGGAACTGTTGGTGGACTGATTGCAGCAGGACTGTTAGCTTATCTTTTTGGCGGTTTAGCTCAGTTGAGCGGGCTTAGTACCGAGGAAGAACGCATGCTTTTATACGTCAACAATATAACCATCGACATCAGGGGATTATTGTTTTCAGGCATCCTTATTGGAGCTCTAGGCGCCATCATGGATGTGGCCATGTCTGTGGCTTCAACGATAAGTGAGGTTAAAAAAGCTGATCCCAGTATGAAGGCTTATCAGTTAATGGGAGCAGGTATGAATGTCGGACGGGACATTATGGGAACCATGGCCAATACGCTAATCCTGGCTTATACGGGCAGTGCTCTTCCATTGATGCTTTTGTTTATGGCGTACAAAATGGAACCAATCAGTTTTCTTAATTGGGAAATGATTACTACTGAAATAGTGAGAGCACTTGTAGGGAGCATAGGTTTAATTGCCTGCATACCATTTACCGCACTAATAGCAGGATGGCTTAATGGATCGGGGAAAATTCAGGCGCTGCCTTATAGGGCTGAGGATGCGTAGGAGCAGAGTGCTATTAATCCTGGATTCGATCCACCAGAAAACCCCGAGGACCCTTTGCCCGAAACCAGCTTATTTATCAAATTTCTTACCAACGTCTAAAACCATTAATAATATTGCTTTAAGCTTTTGGCCCTGATATTCAGGAAACTTAATATCTGGCCCCTTCAAGAACCGTCCGCGCCTGTATCTTTAATGGATGATTTCTACAAATCGCTGCCGGTCTATTGTCTCTTCCTGCTGTATGCTCGCTGCCAGGGTAAAAAGGGCATCCTTCTTATCCTGCAGGAGCTTTATGGTCTTCTGCTCAAGGTCCACGATGATGTTCTTGCATTCTTCAAAAAGGCTCTCCTGGGGCAGATCTTCAGCATGCACAATGCCTAAAGAGGACAACCCGGCCTCTACAATCTGCCTGGCGGTATTCCAGCAGGCTTTGAAGTCTCCTCTGGCTCCGGTGCTGCGGTTGCCGTATTTGATCTCCTCGGCTGCAGCTCCACCCAGCGCTATCATGATCTCACTTTCCAGTTGTTCCCGGGTATACAAGTATTGGTCATCGGGCGGATTCTTGCGCATGAAGCCCAAAGCCTGCCCGCGGGGGACGATGGTGACCGAGGACACCGATCCCGGCATCAGGGTTTCACTCAATAGAGCATGACCGCTCTCATGTACACTTACCCGTTCCACTTCTTCCAATGAAGGCTTGCGATCCAATTTCTCGCCCAAAATCACCTTGTCAATGGCTTCATTGAAGTGGCGGCTTAAGACCTTTGAGTTTTTTTCCCGCATAGCCAGTATGGCAGCTTCGTTGGCCAGGCTTTCGAGGTGAGCACCGGAAAATCCGAAAGTGGCGGCAGCGATCTGGTCCAGGTCCCCGCAGTCGTCCAGAGGCTTGTTGCGGGTATGAATCTCCAGAATTTTCTTGCGGCCGGTTTTATCGGGGAGATTAACCTGTACCTGACGGTCAAATCGTCCCGGTCTTAATAAAGCCGGATCCAGCATATCGGCGCGATTGGTGGCCCCGATCAGAAGTATGCGCACTGAATCGTCGGGATTGATGCCGTCCATTTCCACCAGCAATTGATTCAAAGTCTGATCGTATTCCATGTGGCTGGTGTTCTTGCCGCGCTTGGCTCCTAAGATCTCCAATTCATCGATGAAGATAATAGCACTGTGGCTGTTTTGCTTCAGGGCCTTTTTGCGGGAGTCATTGAACAACTGCCTGACCCGTTTAGCCCCTACTCCGGCATACATTTCTATAAATTCACTGCCTGAAGCGGCGATAAAAACCGAACTGGTGTAGTTGGCTGCGGCCTTGGCCATCAAGGTTTTGCCGGTTCCCGGAGGGCCGACCAAAAGAACCCCTTTTAACGGCCGTATGCCCATTTTGCTTATCAAATCGGGGCTGCGCAAAAATTCCAGGGCTTCGCCCAGTTCGTTGATGGCCGAGTCCTGTCCTCCGATGTCGTCAAAGGAAATATTTTTTTGGCGTTTTTTACCATTCTCTGCACCCAGATTGTTAAATCGGATTGCCCCCTGCATATGCAAGAACATATAACAGACTACCGCCAATCCGCCGAAAAGCGCCACAGGCAGTATATTATAGCCGATTAAGGCCAGAAAAACCAGAAAGGCTGTTCCAATCCCGATCAGGTATTCTTTCATGTCCAATTCTCCTCACTAGGTAATGTTCTGGCTGCTTTTCAGTTCAATAACACGGTACATACTATTCTCTCCATCAGCCAGATGCAGGTATAAATAGCGGTCGTCGACGTAAAGGTGATAAGAGATCCCTTTCTCGACCGCGTATTGGCCCAAGGTCTGATCCAGCCATACAAAGCTGTGATTGGCCGCCGCTTCATAAATGGCTGGCTGCAGGTGTAAATATGCTTGCTGCAGCATTTCATCCTGGGGATCGGTGATGATCAGCTTGTAAGCGCCTTTTTTTAAAGTATTATCCAGGGCCTCCTGTATGGCCTGGTACTCCTGCTGCAGATTGTACACCTCTTGCAGCTGCACTGCGACCTCAAACTGTCCTTCAACCCTTGACAGTTCCACGTTGGCTATGGCAGGCCGGGCCTCCAGTTGCTGGATTACCGGATTGATTATCATATACTTCATATATAGCTGATAGCCGCCCATCAGTATCGCCAGGGAGATAACGAAGACAGCCAGGGAAATGGCAGTTTTAAAATCGCTCTTTTTCATGTGAGCCAGCCCCTTTCCAAGTTATTATAACATAGACCATAGTCCCTAACTTTGGACAATATATGGCAGCACAACCAGCTGTACAATAAATTAAGACCGCTATAAGCAGCGGCCTTTATCATAACTTTAGTAGTTTATTTTGCCTGGGAATAGGGTCCTAGATAGATTCACTTCACCTCACGCATGCTGATATATCGATAAAAATACTCCAACCCCGAATAGACTGTGATGATGAGCGCCAGGTACAGCATCACCGGCCCCAGGACCAGGGTGGTTATGGCATAAAAATCATTTTGCAGTATTACTACCACCACGGCTATAATCTGGCTGATAGTCTTCAGCTTACCCCATATACTAGCGGGAATGATAACCCCTTCCTCTGCTTTGATTATGCGTAAACCGGATACGGCAAATTCACGCCCCAGAATGACAATTGCGATCCATCCAGGAATACGCCCCAACTCCACCAGGCTGATTAAAGCGGCTGTAATCAGCAATTTATCGGCCAACGGGTCGAGTATGACCCCTAATTTGGTGACCTGTTTCATCTTGCGGGCCAGGTAACCATCCAGGCTGTCGGTCAAGGCAGCCACTATAAAGATAGCCGCGGCTATATAATCGCCGTTGGGAACCTTCACGGAGATGATGATAACGAAGAGCGGGATTAATATGATACGTAAAAGAGTTAAACTATTGGGGATGTTCATCAGCAACTTCTCCGATCATGTCATAGTTTCTGACCGCTTTAAGCTCTACCCGCATCAATTGTCCTTTGGGTAAGGCCCGGGTGCTCTTGATCATGGTGATGCCGTCCACTTCCGGCGCCTGATAATAACCTCTGCCGATGTAGAGGTGGTTGGAGACCTTTTCCGTAATCAACACCGGTTCCTGGCTTCCAATCCTGGCAATATTCTTGCTGCGGGTAATGCGGTTCTGCAGCTTCATTATCAGATCCAAACGCTCCTGGCTGATTTCCGGCGGCACTTGATCGGGCATCAGGCTAGCTGCCGTGTCTTCTTCAGGATTGTAGCGAAAAGCCCCCAGCCAGTCAAAAGCTGATTCAGCGATGAAATCATAGAG
>NZ_DIPG01000039.1:6814-7008 GCF_002426325.1 Syntrophomonas sp. UBA5494
CGCTCTCACCGGGAAATCCGGTCATCACCGTAGTGCGCAGCACCAATCCTTCGATTCTGCGCCGCAGCTCGGCCAACAGACCTTTTAGTTGCGTGCTGTCATGCTTGCGGTTCATAGCCCGCAGAGTACGGTCAGAAGCATGTTGCACCGGAATATCCAGATATGGCAAGACGCTTTTATTGGAGGCGATTGCA
>NZ_DIPG01000001.1:0-6174 GCF_002426325.1 Syntrophomonas sp. UBA5494
TGAGGTGATCATGGATGAGGCCGTCAAGATGGATAAACTGGTGCGAGAGCTTTTGGAACTCTCCCAGATGGAATCGGGGGGGTTTAAATTGGAGAAAGCGGAGTTCGACCTGACCGGACTTCTGGAACTGGTAATGGCCAAATACGAACCGCGCCTGGCGGAAATGGGAATCAAGGCCAGTCTGGAATGGGCCCCAACCCTTAAGGTCAATGCCGATATGACTCGCACCGAACAGGTTCTGGTGAATTATATCAACAATGCCTTAAACCACATCAACGGGGAAAAACAACTGCGGATCGGAGTTGTGCCCAGAGGGGACAAATACCGGGTTACGGTTTTCAATTCAGGTCCTGATATACCCGAGGAGGCTCTTCCCAAGCTGTTCACCAGCTTCTATAAAGTGGATAAAGCCCGCACCCGCGCCTATGGCGGCACCGGCCTGGGACTGGCGGTGGTCAGGGCTATTCAGGAACTCGACCACAATCTCTACGGGGTGGAAAACCAGCCCGGCGGGGTGCAATTCTGGTTCGAACTTGATCCCGCCTAAAGAAACGGCCCCATATCCTGCCATGATTGCCATTCGCTACCCGCGGCAGTTCAAATCGGTATATAATATACATAATATGGATTTGAACGGAGCAGCCAGGCAATTTCCTGTAACCTCCACAATAGTCCAGGAAGGGTGTGGAAGATTTGGCGGTTAAAACACGAACTACGGCCCTGGCCCAGAAAGCCTCACAAGCGCGGGAATTCATCAGTACTCATCCCGGCTCTACGCCGCAAGAGGTCATGGCGGCGGTAAAAATCCATTCTGAAGCCAGTCTGTACCGTCTCTTGCTGGGACTGTCGGGTGACAGCGAGATCTGCCAGGAGGGCGTTTTTTGCGTAAGCCAAGGCGGCCAAAATATCACCATCGACGACATCGAGGCTTTTCTGGAAAATGACGGCACTCCCGCGGGCCGGCCGCCATTGGCTGAAAGACTTCTCTACATCTACCATTACCTGGAACAGGCCAGCCGGGACGGGGGCATCCGCTTTGAAACCCTGTGCAAACACTACCGGGAACTTCTGGAGCAGTATTCCCCGGACTTGCCCAAAGACGCCTCTATAAAGCGTTCCCTGCAGAGGGATTTGAGCCGTTTGGAATCATTCGGCATCGCCATCGACCGCCCTTCGGCCGGCAGCCGGAACAAGGCCTACCGCCTTCGCCAGGAATACCTTCCCAAAGTGAGCCTGGAGAGCGCCGCCGCGCTCTATGTGTCCACCTTGCTGCACCGCAATACCCTCTTAGACGATGCGGTAAACTCGGTCAGGATCAACATGGAAAGCGGTTTCTTCAAAGGCATGCCGGAACGGGCCAAACTTTTGAAAGAACGCCTTTATATACTGGGGGACACCCTCAGCCACCCCGAGCAGTTCGGCCAGATTCTGGGCCGGCTGATCAGAGCGGTCAGCGAGTCCTATCGGGTCAAAGTGGAATATGTCAACAATTCCGGAAAAACATCGTCCCGCCTCCTGGAACCCCTGGGGCTGGTGTCTAAACGCAATGTGTGGTATGTGATCGCCAGGCAGGGCAATAAAGCGGAGATCAAAACATTTCGAGTCGATCAGATCCAGCGTCTCACCGGACATGAAAGTGATAAATTCCACTACCCTCAAGATTTCTCGCTGCAGGCTCATATCGGCTCCAGCTGGGGGGGATTCTGCAATGACCCGGTGCAGCGGGTGCGCCTCCGCTTCTCCCCGGAAGTGGCCTCCCGGGTCAAGAAGCTCCGCTACCACCCCAGCCAGGCGATTGTGGAGGAATCAAAAGACGGTTCGGTCGTGGTGCAGTTTGAGGCCTGCGGCCTGATCGAAATGCAGAGCTGGATAATGCAGTGGGGAGATCGGGTGGAGGTTCTGGAACCGGCCCCGCTGAGGAAAAGAGTTCTGGCTCAAGCCCAGCGTATAGCGGAATTATACAGTAAGTGAAACACTGGCTCTGGAATCAGCACTTCTCTGAAGTGTGATACTATCAATAGACCTGTTTACCTGTACCATGAACTTACCGGATTGGTGACAATACCATGTCCGGATTACGGGTTATTACCAGCCTGGAGTATGTTTTGAATAACGCCAGAGGTGCGGAAGCAGGCAACAACATAAAAGGAGGCTCTTTGGTTGGAAGAACAGCATTATGATTTTTACCAATCCATCCGCAACAAGATCCACTCCTGGATGCAGACTGAGGAGGGAAAGAACAACCGCTGGGCTGATTACATCCTGGCGGTACCCGACCTTTTCCACCTCCTGGTCAAACTGGCTCTGGATCCGGAAGTTCCCGACAAACACAAGGCCAAGCTGGGACTGGGCCTGGCCTATTTCATCAGCCCTATCGACCTTCTGCCCGAAGCTCTTTTGGGCCCTTTAGGACTGGCGGACGACCTGGTGGTAGCAGCCTATATTTTGAACAACATGCTCAACGAGACCGACCCGGAGCTGGTTAAGAAGCACTGGGCCGGGGATCAGGATGTTCTCAGGCTGGTGCAGCAGATCATCGACTCGGCCGATGAAATGATCGGCAGCCGGCTGATAAACAAAATAAGAGCCATGTTCCAACAATAATACTCGATATTCGTTAAAACCTGCAGAAAAGGGGAGAGGGCGTGAAGGCTGTTGCTGAGTGCAGTGCGCCCATAAGCATAAAATAAAAACCGGACGCGGGAACAGACACCAGGCAGTGATGCCAGAGCGGCGCACTGCAGTGACAGTCGATATGAAGCGAATAGTGCAACAGGCAGGGCCGATCCTTTGACCGGCCCTCTATTTTAAAATTCAACTCGAATATCTTATTTAAAACTCAGGCAGGTTATCCAGATTGTTGGCCTCAGTCCCGTCAGGTTCGCTGCGGATAAATTGCATGCCGCTGTCCCGGTCCACCACATCGATATTCTTGATCTGCCCCTTTTTCCCCATCGCTACGGCCTGCTGGAAATCCAGCTCCCGTCCGTCCGACAATTTAAATCTGTTCAATCGTCCCTGTTCATCATGCCTTACTTCCACGATCTCAAGCTGTTCCATGATAAACACCTCCTTGTATTAGCTTGAAGCAAAAAGCAAAAATTATTAGTGCAAATTTATCAAATTAAGGCGATGCTTTAATAATCGCGCTTGAGGCCGACCGGCCCGGACTCCTGCCTATTGAGCCCAAGGAAATGGCCAACTCCGGTTGATGCCGCAACGCCTCTCCCCTTATTTACGTAAAGATTGCATAAAAAAGATGCAATCGAGGGTTAATCCGCTCAGAACGGAGAAAATAAAACCGTGCCCGGGGTTTCAAAGCATTTAACAGCGGCCCCGTTATCGACCCACAACGACCACTAGAACAGGTCGGAATAGCAGATTTATAAGGAGGCAACCAGAGAGATGTTAGCTGTTGGCAAACCGGCGCCTGATTTTACGGCACCCGCCTATCATCAGGGCAAGATCAAGAAAATCAGCCTTTCCGATTTGAAAGGCAAATGGGTTTCACTGTGGTTCTATCCCGCTGATTTCACCTTCGTCTGAGCCACAGAGCTTTCAGCAGTTGCTGAAAAGTATCCCGAGTTCCAGGCACTGGGCGTTGAAGTACTGTCCTGCAGCGTAGACAGTGTTTTTGCCCATAAGATGTGGAACGACCACGAACTGTCCAAGATGATAAATGGCGACATACCCTGTCCCATGCTCTCCGACCAGGATGGCAGCATAGGCAGGAACTACGGCATTTATGAGCCGGCCAAAGGGGTGGATAGCAGGGCTGGCTTCATCATCGATCCTGACGGCAATATTCAGGGGTTTGAAGCGCTCATTCCGGCGGTGGGCAGGAATGTCAGCGAGAACCTGCGGCAGATTCAGGCCTTTCAATTGGTGCGCCAATCGGGGGGCAAGGAGACCGCTCCGGCCGGCTGGAGGCCGGGCAAACAGACCCTCAAGCCCGGGACAGAACTGGTCGGCAATGTGTGGAGGATATGGCAGGTGAGTGAGGCTTTCACCGATGTTCCAATCAACCCGAGCGGACCCATGCAATAATCTGCAACTGAATATAGCGCAGTTTCAAATCCCCATCACGGCCGAAAGACCGGATGGGGATTTGCATATATATGAACTGTGAACTGTCAAACCGTGTGCCTGGTTCTTCTCTTCGCCGCCAGGAGCACAGTCAACACTATCAACAGCATGGCTCCCCCGATGATGTAAAACTCTTGCGCAGAAATGCCCTGCACCCGTCCGGGAAAACCCTGGCCAGCTTCCCCGCCCGGCCCGGGCCTCTGACCGGCCTCTGCGTCCTGCTGTCCCAGGCCCATAGCGGGGTCGCGCTGTCTCATCCCTTCGGGAGGCTGTGGCCTTTCCCCGGCAGTCCGTTGTCTTCCGGCATTACCGGCATCCTGCGGCCCGGACTTCATGCCGCCGCTCTGGCTCTGAGTGTCTCCCGCAGCGGGCAGTTGGCCACTGAGCTGCTGGTTGACATTGTCGATGCGTTCCGCGATGAATCGCATCAAACCGATGCTGTTGCTGCCTTGCGTCATTCCATCCATTGCTTTGCGGTTCATCCCGGCCGCCTCATTCTGCGCGGCCGGAGCAGCCTGGTTGGCGTCCGCCGATTCTTGTGCTTCAGCTGACTTTACGGCCGGCGCTGTGCTTGCGGCTTCGCCTGCTGCTGCCCTGCCATCTGCGCCGGCCAATCCATCTGAAGCCCCACTCTCGACCCCGCCTGCTGTATTTGCTGCTCTTTGCGGGGCCGTATCGGTCGCTCCGCCGGGTGCCCGCATCTCTTCACCGGCATCCGCCGCCCCCTGGGCTAGGGCCTGTTCGAACTGCTCCATAGTGGTGAATTTGGTGGGGTCCTGTTCCAGATGAGGCCTGATCATGGCCGCCACCCTGGCGATCTCGGCCTCCATCTTTTCCGCCGCAAAAGGCCCTGCGATAAACTCCTCAATATACTGATGATAGCGTTGCATGTATTCCGGTATCTCCAGGAGTCTGCCCAACAAGGGCCTCTGCTCCAGGGTGGTGCCCGTGACCGGAGTATCGATATACAGCGAGGTCGCCCCCTGGGCGCCCGTTCCCATCCCAAAACCGCCGAAAGACATATTGTAATCCCAGGGCAGGATGGAAAAGATCCCATTCTCTTCATAAAGGTAATAGTTGTGTTTGAGATTGCCCTGATAGCTGTCCATATTAACCAGGACCGTATTCACCGCAAAATAGCGCAGTATCTCATCCACATTCAAATATGCCTCCAGATCCTGTCCCTGGCTCAGAGCCCGGAGCATGGCAAGCAAGGCCTCATCAGCGCCGTTCTTTTTGTCGATTGCGGCCACAATGCCGCTGTAAGACGACATATCGTCATCCACATATACCAGGTCGCTGCCCGTACCCTCGGGCTTGTAGAGATTGCCCGCCGCGCTGCCATAATAGCGCTGCAAAAACGGTTCCTCGATGCCTTCCACCGCTAAATACAGCCCGATCGGCTGGCCGTTCACATAGACATTGGCGTAACTGTAGGCCGGGGTGGGGACCCCCATCTCCTCCATCAGGCCGTAAGAGAGATATTCCCGCATAAAAGAGGGATCGCTGAAAGAATTATTGAGGTTCAGTTTGGTCAGTCCAAACAGAGTCTGCCCGTCTATATACTGATCCAGGTCCACCTTGAAACTGAAGCGCTGCGAATCGCTGCGGGCCACCGAGCTGAGGCTGGAATTGCCTTTGACTCGGAAGCCGACGTGCGCCATTGTCTCGCCGTCAACCGTTATAGCCGCTTCCTTATATTCCTCCTCGGTCGGGTTCTCCATCATATCGGCGAAATCAGCCGCTTCCAGAGTGATGTATATATCCGTGACCCGGTCTGAGGCGAATAGCTTTTCCACATATTCCAGACTTGCATTCCGGGTCTGCACAGCCGCGGGAGAGCCGTCATCAGAACCTGGAGCCAGTCCGTAGCCGGCGGCCACAAGGAGACCGATGCCTACCAACACCATAACCGCCAACAACCCGGTGAAATTTCTATCCATGCCAACACCCCTGCTGCAACTGGTACCGATCCCGGACTAGAAACAGGCCTCCCCGTTGCGACAGATACCGGTACCGGTTGGAGAACAAGCTCCTCTGACGCCAACAATGCCCATTCCGGCCTGATATACACTCCCGCCGGCCTTT
>NZ_DIPG01000001.1:6382-7381 GCF_002426325.1 Syntrophomonas sp. UBA5494
CCCGGGGCTCACTAAACCGCCAGCTCGCCATTGTAGCTCACCATTACGATGTCATCCACCCCATTTATGGACGATAGCTCGTGCATGAAATCGGTGTTTTCATCCTTGAGGCGCGTTTCCACGGTCAGCTCGATGCCCCGCCCGCCGCGTACCGCCTTGGATTTAATATTCATGCGCTTGACGAACCGCCCCAGGCTGGACAGCAGTTCTTTTTCCGCTTCGGCATCGCGGCAGTTGACCACGAACATATAGGGGATCTCACGCACCGTCTTATTGGTGAAGATCAAGAGCATCACTCCCACCACCAGGGAGCCGGCGATCCCCAGGAGAAACTGCCCCGCGCCGGTGACGATGCCGGCCGCGATAGCCCAGAAAACGTACACGATATCGACCGGGTCTTTGATGGGGGTCCTGAACCTGACAATGCTCAGGGCGCCGACCATGCCCAGGGAGAGAATGATGTTAGAGGTCACCGCCATGATGATCAGGGTGGTGATCATGGCCATGGCCACCAGGGAGATGTTGAAATTGCGCGAATACATCACTCCGTTGAAGGTTTTCTTGTAGATGGTGTAGATGAACAGGCCCAAGAGGAAGGAGATCAAGAGGCTGACCGCCACGTCCACCAGGGAGAAGCTGGTCACTGCCTGTTCGAGCACGTTATTCTTGAAAATGTCAGTGAAATTAAAGGTATTGCCGTCTGGCATGGTCTGTCCTCCGTTTCGTAAGTTATTAATCGAAGCGCCGGCAGATGGCGTATTTGGACAAGGCCGCCCGCTGCCGGCTGTTCAGCATCAAAAGGTCCGCTATGTGGGCAGGGAGAAACTCATCATATTTAATCTCCAGTATGGAAAGTCCCTCATCCGTCACCCCGGTCAGGGGCAAGGCAGAATTGAGGAAATCCACCGAGCTGAGCCCGGTCACCAGGTTGCTGTCCAGGGTGACGCGCACCCTGCCCGGATCCCACTCATAGGCCTCGCGTTCATACTGCACTATGGT
>NZ_DIPG01000001.1:7607-7738 GCF_002426325.1 Syntrophomonas sp. UBA5494
CCCAGGCCGTTGTTCTTTACCTTCAGTTCAAGCCTGATCACCGACGCTTCGCGGTCATAGGTGCGGATGCGGAACTTCTCGCGGTAGATGGCCCCCATAAATTTATCCATGAGGGCGTGATTATCGATGTC
>NZ_DIPG01000001.1:7941-12881 GCF_002426325.1 Syntrophomonas sp. UBA5494
ATTTTCAACTCATGGCGGTATTTAGGCAAATGATTCACCACCTTCTCTGAGAAACCATCTGCCGCCGCACGCCCTGATCCCGGCACGGGGCTGTCTGAATCACCCGATGGCGAATTCCTTTCCGGGCGGTCTTCAATCTGTGTCGGGACTTCGTCACAGTGACTCGAGCAAAGGTTTCATAATTTTTCTGTTCCAATTGTATTCTGGGAAAGTGAACAAAAGGTGAACACCGGGTGAAATTATTGCTATATCGCCGTCGCAGGATGACAAAAATGGCGGTTGCTGATAAGTATTAAGTAGTATATTAAGTAATATATTAAGATAATAAATGTTATAATTATTACATCAACTACGGAGGTGATAAATAATGCCCACCATTAAACCGGTATCTGATCTCAGGAATTACAATGAGGTTCTGAGGGAATGTCGTGATGGAGAACCAGTTTTTCTAACCAAGAACGGACGAGGCAAATATGTCCTTATGGATATTCAAGATTATGAAAAACAACAGACTATTATTGAACTTCTTTCGAAGTTATCAGAAGCCGAAACTACCATTAAAAATGGCGAAGAGTGGCTGACCTTGAATGATCTTAAGAATCGCCTGGGGGTTTAATATGTGGTTAAAATCAGAATAAACCCGGTAGCGGGCACTGATCTACAAGAGATCAAGGACTCCTTATGGGAAAAAACCCATCTGCAGCGGTTGAAACCGTACGGTTGATTATCTCAAAGATAGAAGCATTGACGGATTTCCCAGAGATGGGATCTCCGCTGGCGCCACGGATCAAGCAACCCAGCAGATATCGCTACGTAATATGTGAACAATATCTGATATTTTATATATTCGAAGATAACATCGTGTCAGTTCAGAGAGTACTACACGCTAAACGGAATATCGCTTCTTTGCTGCTAGACGGCCAGGAAGAGTCATAAAGTACGCTTCCCTTAAGCAGTATCCTTGTGATTGATTTTTCAGATCCTTCACATTTACCCGTGATGTTAGATGCCGCTTATCATTCTGAGCGCCAGTGAAGAATCTTCCCACGCAACCATGAGATCGCAGAAATACATGGAGGGCATAGAACTTCGTGCCGGGCAAATTGGGGGAATGGTTTACATCAATGGGATGTTCAAGCCTCGACGTTCTGGGTCACCCCCTCAGCCTGATACCGGTATGGAACAAACTGCTAAGAAGCTACGCCATGGAGGCTTTGGAGGCTGAAAAGGCCAAGCATCATGACCACAAGGTCGGAGACCGGCAGCCAGATTGGTTGCACTCGGATTGAAGCCCGAAAGAAATCTACAGCCAGGGGGCTTTATCAACCTCATCGCCGCGTAAAACGGGGAGCAATTTCGAATACAGCGGTTCGGGCACATTCTTGAGCGGAGTATCGTCAACCCTCAAAATGATACTGGGTTTTATACGTGCCTTCTGCGCCAGCTCATGGGCGGTATAGCCCCGGTTCTTGCGAAGTTCTTTTACGGTTTTGTTGCGGAAACGGAAAGAGAAAAACATTTGGGTTTCCTTTGCGGGGTTTTTATTTAGTATAGCTGTCTCCACGAGCAAAAAGAACACCTATTCAGATGATTAATACAGCAATCCATCAACTTGTAAGGAATGCTTACAAGTTAGGATGTATGGGATTGTTTAAACAATTAGGCAATTCCTAATAGTTCATCATGAGAGCGTGGCAGCTTTGACAGCCCTTTTTCGCGCTACTGTTGGCTATCAGACAGGTTATGGAATGTTGAACGATTCAACTATCTGGAATTGTTGGATAGTTGAATCAAAGGGTGGGCGAAGAGTGATGTTATACTGGGGGCTCAAGTAAGTGGATAGCCGGCTTGAAGATAAGATATTATCCTAAACCATAATTCCATAATACACAATTTCAACACAATTGCAGGAATTTTGTAACTATTTCTAGAAAATTTTACTAAAGTGTGGATTAAGCGCATTTGGATATTTGTGTAAGGAGTGGTCCCCAGGTGCCTGAGAATATAGACGGTTTCAACGAAACCCAATCCTTCAAAGAGGTCCAGAAGGAAGCTAAGAGTTTAAGCAAATGATTTGAAAGCATAGCTAAGATAAAAGCATCCGATCCCCAGGCTTTAGCCCAATTAGACAAAGCCTTAAAAACCCTTCCCGATGATGCGGATTTCATCCAACTGTATCAAATCTACAAAAACAAGGCTCAAGCCTTTGTTGCCGATGCGCGCCGTTATCGAGCCAACAACATTAAACGCCTGATCTCTGCCTATATCCGGGGACAGGCAGCAGAGCGGCAAAGCTACCCGCGAGTTTATCAAGGGCTGGCGGAACGGTCCGCTGGAGCTGCAATTTCTTAATATAAGTATCAGCAGAATCGAAGGGTGACAACACACTGTCCATCCTTTGAGATATAACTGGGGAAAGGCCTTGTGATGGGTTGGTTTGTTGAATACTGTGCGTCAAATTATTTAGGAGAGGGGGGATAACGGATGTCAGAAGATTATGTAAATGATGATAGGGAGTTTGAGCAGCATGCTGGGGAATCTCAAGAAGATTACGTAAACCGAGGCTTTTTTAAAAAAGCCAAAAAATTTGCTGCTAAGGTTCCGCTTATTTCTGATGCAGTAGCAATGTATAATACGTTGAAAGACAACAAAACACCGATTTGGGCCAAAGCAACCATTACTGCTGCACTTGCTTATTTTATAATGCCAGCAGATGCTATACCAGATATCATAGCTGCAGTAGGATTTGTAGATGATGCCGGGACCATAGCCGCTGCGATGGCCTCCATATCATCAGTGATGACTGATGAACATCGTAAACAAGCAAATGATTGGCTCAACGGAGTCCAATAAACTTAATGAGCATCCATGGTCCCCCTGACATCCATGAACGGTTATTAAGGGAGGATTCTATGAAGTACCTTTCAGAAGATAAAGAGTTTGTAATAGGTCAGTGTGAACGATGTAGATCGGAATTAAAGGTTCCCAAGGATAATCTCGTATCACGTAACGATAGTTTCGACCTGAAAGCGACGGTCCAGTGTCAATGCGGGAGAATCCATAATCTCATTTTAGGCAACAGTAAGACTCTGAAGTGGGCCAACGAAAAGGTAAAATTTGATCCCAATTATGTTTCTTCCAATCAAAGCAATACAGTTTCGTGTCCCCTCTGCAAATCAGTCCAATTATACGCTGGTGACAAAGGGTTCAGCTTAGGTTCGGCAGCAGCCGGCGGGATACTATTTGGACCTGTGGGTTTATTGGGAGGCTTCTTAGGTAGTAAAACAGTAATGATTACTTGCCTCAACTGCGGACATAAATGGGAAGCAGGCAGAATTTAATTGGAGTAAAAATGGCCAAGAAAGATACCCCCGAACTAGATAAACTATTTCAAGAAATAGGTACATATCGCCGAAGCCAGGATTATTCTGAACTTCTAAAATTTATTAAGAAGTTCCCTGAAATCGCGTCCTTCAATGCCATGCTTATCAATATTCAGAAACCAGGCAGCCAATATGTCGCATTAGCATCGGTTTGGAGGGAGAGGTTCGGCAGGCACGTTGTGCCCGGAGGAAGGCCACTTGTTATCCTACGCCCATTTGGGCCGGTAACATATGTTTTTGAACTGGGAGATACGGTAGGCACTAAGCCGTTTCCGCCTGAATTATTGAACCCATTCAGAGTAGAAGGGAGAATTAGCACTGTTGATTATAACAACCTATTAAACAGCCTTATCAACTACGGTATTGCCTATTATAAATCAGACCACGGGTCAGCTAGCGCGGGATTTATACAGACCAATCGAAACCCGGAACAGCAGACTGTAGTTAAATCGAACAAGGTGTATTGGATCAAGGTGCTCTTCAACATGGTTTTAAATAGAAACCATCCAATAGAAACTAAATTTGCCACGATAGTACATGAATTAGGGCATCTATTTTGCGGACATCTAGGAAGTCCTAGCGATAAATGGTGGACTGGCAGACCAATGCTACATAAAGATGTTAAGGAATTTGAAGCCGAAAGTGTTTGCTGGTTGGTGTGCGAAAGGATGGGGATACACAATCCGTCAGCAGAATACCTGAACGGATATCTAGGCAATAACGAAGAAATCCCCGATATTAGTATTGAGACTGTTCTGAAAGCTGTTAATATGGTTGAAACTATGATTAAGGGAACCAGCGTCACAAAGAAAGAGATTATAGAAAAAACGGCCACTGTGAACAACGGTATTAAGAAATTCAAAAGAAGCAGATAGGTGATTGACAATTGGCTAACGAAAACCTAACCACCGCCAACGATTAAGAGAACGTTTTACAAACAGGGAGCAAGCTCTTCTTCTTTGCTGTATTTCTATTTTGCCAAAAACACGTGGTTGCATTGGCTCTGGCATAGATAACGGGTACCTTTTGGCACATCTTCCCAATACTTATCAGGAAATTCTGCAGGAGGCCCGTAACGAAAAGGAGAAATTGACCAGCCGGAAACGCCAGAAAACAATCAGGGTGCAGCAGTCCCTGATTTTACTGGAGAAGATGATTTTCCCAAAAGCATCATGATGGGTTCTAGTGCGAAGTTATCTTCGGCAGTTGTTACAATTGTTTTCTTATTCGGATTCGTTCCTTTTCTACAATCCAAAGGTCACCAATAACAAACATGTTTAAATTCGGAATTAATTGTTCAATTGCTTCTATAATTGAGCCCTTATTGAGAACACCCATTCTGATAACAATAATTCCCTCGGTAGTTCCTGGTGGATAATTTACAATGTTAGAAAACCCAACGTCCAACGTTATCAGTATCCTTTTTTCTTGCCGGCAATGAACGGCGAGAGCAGGATCAGGACAACCTTGGATCCCTTCTGAATAGACAGTTTCAGCACTATGGCCATTGTTTTCAAGCATCAATGCTGCTTCAATGGGGAGATTTTCATCAATCTT
>NZ_DIPG01000001.1:13138-21243 GCF_002426325.1 Syntrophomonas sp. UBA5494
AGAATAATGGAAACCATTATGCGGGTACCGGAAATACAAGCTTGCCCATGGCATACTTCTGGATTAACAGTAATTCGCTCTGTTAAATGCATTTGAGATCACCTCCACTGCCTCTTTCATTATTTTACACCAAATGAGATTATACTAACGATTATTTACAATATATTCCTTTGCGTTATTTTATAACTCCAGCAGCTCGTTTGGCCGCGCCAAGCTGGTAAATCCGATGCCCAAAAGCTATTTTGAACCTATTCGGGTGGGAAAGGTGGGATCAGCCCTGTCCCTGTGGGAGCGGGAAGAAATGAAAAAGTGCTGCGGTAAAGATGCCGGATGATGAAGATAAAACCGCAAGTGGCAAAGGATAATATCAGATTATTCATAATACTAAGTCCCTGGATTAATGAAGGAGCGAATGAGATGCGCAATTGGGCCAGGCCGGTGGGGCTCGGGGTAAGCTGGTATGACCACGCCCGCACTAAGGCTTACGGGCCTCGTTTAATGTCGGGCGTCTTTTCCACCCCAACTCCAATCGTCACACAGCTTTGCTGCACTTGCTGACGTGCGACTGATAATATCATCCGTATGGCTTCGCCCCGTACCGATGGCAGTGTCGTATCCACCGGTAGTAATGGCTTTAGGCGATCAATTAGACACTTACAAATATTTAGCCAAACTGATAAGGCTTTCTGTTATCGACGTTATTTCCTGAAGCGATGCCGAGAGTTCTTGGGTGGAAGCTGCTTGAGCGGCAGTAGAGTCTAATTGTCAAGCAGACTCATGATAACATCCGACATGTTTATTGCCTCCAAGTTGTCAAAAATAATTTCTCTATCTAGGCCGCAGCAGCCCGGTTGTATTTTGACCTGCGCCGCAAGGGCGTGACACCCCGCAGCACCATAGATGTTTTGATTGCCTTGACCGCCATGGAGAATAAGCTATTGCTGCTGCATGATAACCGCGATTTTGATCTTATGGCAGCTTGTAATAAGGGGTTAAGTATTCTTGACAAGCCTTATGTCTAATGGCAACCCGGCAAGCCGGATGGGTCTTTGCGTGTTAGGGCTTCCATACTAGCCTCGAGATTAACGCCAATCTGATAATTCATTCATCAAATCATCCAGCAGACGATTAACTTTGTCACCCTGCGGATAACCATAGTGAGCCCGATTTTGGCTTTTACTGTAACAGATTATCACTAAATATAGCAGCATGTCATATGCTATCAGGAGGTGATAACTTTGAAAAAGGCCATAAGCTTTAATACCATAGTAATTACTGAGGAAATGAAATATGACGGCGTTACTATTTTAAACTACCGAATAGAGTATCCTCAATTCGAGTCAGCTAATTACAAAAAGACCATAAAAGCCATAAACCAGTTTTACAAAGATGAAGCCCTGGCGCTTCAAAAAAATTTCCGTACCAAGCTTTATCAAATGGCAGTTGATCAGTATCTGGATGATATTAAAAACGGATTTCCGGTACATGTATTTGAAGCCCTGCAGACCTTTGAAGTAACTTATAACAGAGCCTGCATAATCAGTGCATATTTTGACAATTACCAGTATACCGGCGGAGCCCATGGCTTAACTGTCCGGACTTCTCAGACATGGAACCTGAAGACCGGGCGTAGGATTAAACTCAGAGCATTGTATAAGTGTTCCGGTGATTATAAAACATATATTAAAAAGAAAATTATTGAACAGATAAGGGAAAACCCTGATATTTATTTCGATAATTATGAGGAACTGGTAGAACAGACTTTTAATATAAACAGTTTTTACTGCACCTCGCAAGGAGTGGTAGTCTATTTCCAGCAATACGATATTGCCCCATATGCAAGCGGTATAAGAGAGTTTTTACTGCCATACAATAAATGCATAATCGATCCCGTCAGAAAATGTTAGTTTGTGAAGACTTATGAAACAGCGCAATTAGGCCCAAAGGCACAAACCACCCCCATAAATCAAGAGGTCGCTCCGGCAAAACGCAGGAACGGCCTTTTTGAATATGAGGGGCGATGGAGCGCGGACTATACATCATATATCAGGTAATAGCATACGGGTAAGCATGGGGAAGTTGCTTTACTGTGCCACCACCAGAGCTGTAGAAAAGCTCTATTTAACTTCCCTGGCCTTGAGGCATCTTTGTTTCTTTGATAGCATTTAACTACGAACTGGCCTACACCGTTATTGAAGAAGATGAAGAAAACGTTGTCGTCATACTGGCGGGTACCCGCGAAAACTTTTATAAAGAGCTGAAACGATACATGAAGTAATGATGACCTCCCCTGAACCTTTGGCGCCATGGCTTGGTGATATATCTTTTTACCCCCAAAATCAGTCCCGGCATAAAACACATAAATATTGCGGCTCCTAATCTAAGCCACATGGCCAACAATATAAACTAAATAGTTCGGACTTTGGGAAGTTACTGGACTGTCCCCGGTCACGAGAAGAATATGAGGAGATGCTTATCAATGCTGGTTAAATATCAGGAGCCAGCAACAGAAGGATGCCCCCAAGTTATGGCTGAAAAGGAGGATGAGCCGCAATGAAGGTTGTTTATCATGAGGATTATAACCAGGTTTACGCGTCCGATCCCGCCGCCTCCCCGGGCAGGATCCAGGCGGTGGTGGACGCCCTGCAGGGGAGGGTCACCTGGGCCAAACCGGAACCGGCCACAGAACTGGATATCCTCCAGGTCCATACCCGGAAACATGTGGAATCGGTAGAGCGGGAAGGCGTTTACGACATCGCCGCTCTGGCAGCCGGCGGGGCCATCATGGCCGCCCGGATCGGTTTGACCGAACCTTGTTTCGCCCTGATCCGACCGCCCGGGCACCATGCCTCGGCTGACAGCTCCTGGGGGTTCTGCTATTTCAACAATATGGCCATCGCCATCGATAAATTGGTACGCCAGGGCCAAATAAAGAAGGCTTTCATCCTGGACTTCGACCTCCACTTTGGCGACGGCAACGTCGATATCCTGGGCAATTGGGCCTACGTCACCATCCGCAACCCTTCCCGGCAAAGCCGCAGCGACTACCTGAAAGAGGTGGAGAAAGCGCTGGCAGATACCGATGCCGACATGATCGCTGCTTCGGCCGGATTCGACAATGCCGAAAAAGACTGGGGCGGGCTCTTGAAGACCGAGGATTACACCACCATGGGCCGGCTGATGCGGGAAGCGGCCCGGCGCAACCGGGGCGGCTGTTTCGGCATCTTGGAAGGCGGCTACAACCACGCCGTCCTCGGCCAAAACGTGCTGGCCTTTATCGAAGGGCTGGGCGGCGAATAAGTTGGCTAGGGGATGTTTTCGAGGATGATTGATATTGGAACTTTACCCCATGCGTAGGAAACCGTTGATCGGCTAATCGCAGCACGGTATGAGCTGACCTTTCAGGTATTTGCAGCAACTGATGGGAAGGGCAAACCGGACACTTACAAATATTTAGCTAAACTAATAAGGTTTTCTGTTACCGATGTTATTTCCTGAAGCGATGCAGCAAGTTCTTGGGTGGAAGCTGCTTGAGAGGTAGTAGAGTCTAATGATTTTTGGATGGCTGCTACCACTAGATCCATTTTTTCTTCTACTTCTTTGAGGATCTTATCTACTCCAATAGTAACTTCTTTTGACACATCGGCCAATTTCCTGATTTCTTCAGCTACAACGTAAAAGCCTTTGCCGGCTGCTGCGGCGTGGGCTGCTTCAATCATTGCATTTATACCCAATAATTTGGTCTGCTGAGCAATATTTCTGACCTGTTGCATAGCCTCTTTGACTTCGCCTGTGGTTGCCACTACCGTTTGTGTCAGGCTGGATATATGATTTGATTGAACCGATATCTGCTCGGCCCCCATGGCAATCTCGTTTGAAGCCTGCCCCAACTGCTCCATTGAGGTTAGCAATTTTTCGGAAATATCCAGTACTCCAGCCTGATATTTTCTGCTCTTTGATAAGCCCAAAACCCCCACCGGGATGTCCCGATTATCTGAGTCATATATTGGAACTGCGATCACATTGGCTTCAACCCCATAGATTTCCGGAGGGAGGTATCTGTTAATTACTTTCTTGATCTTAAGCGCCTCTCTTGCAGTGCCGCCTTCCTGTATGGGCTCTCCAACCGCAAAAAAGTCTCCCGGAGAATCCTTCCCTTTGACCAAACCCACAAATTGTTCTGTATCAGTAACCCACATACAGATACCTTCTGTGCAAAAGTGTTGTAAATATTTTAGATTATCACACAGACTCATAATAACATCTGACATGTTCATTGCCTCCAAGTTGTTAATAATAATTCCTCCATCTGGCCGCAGCCAATAGATGTTTACCGGTCTACTGCGGGTGCATATAAGCCCGAAGCATTATACAATTTACGCAGTATGATTCCAATGTTTTCCATTGGTGATTCCCCTTTATTTCACATTACTTGCCGAGGCCGTTAATTAATAGGCTGCAAAATTAGCTTTCAGAAAACAGCTTTCGGCAAGCGTTTCTGGAAAGGCAACGCAGCCAGGGTCAATCCAGCTTTATCTTTTTTTAGATAATTGCCTTTTCGCATTGATATAAATGACATACTGCAGAAACAGGTTCACCAAAATGCAGGCCAACCAGTACATAGCCTGGTCGAATGAGTTAGCGCCCCGATAATTTAAACAAAACTCATAAACATAATAGGCAGTTACCCCTGCGAACACGAATATAGAAGAAATAAGAAATTCTGACGACATGATCACTTTTTTAAAGTTTTCTGGCATGGGTCTTCTCCCTGTCGTTGTCTTACGTCTCAAAGCCCAAATACAATTATTCTCATCGCTAACGTTTGTTTACCGGCCATGAAGTCTGATTTGTAATAAACGCAAAATCCGTGCCATACGCCTTTTTTGATCTAATGTTTTGAAGTTGATTTACGAAGTCCGTAAATCCGTCACTTTGTACAACCCATTTCCCTTTTAATTATATTAAGATTGAGTTATGGCCCATTCAGTCGGCATTTGCTAAAAAAGATGACCGTATTTGAGACATGCCCAAGCAAGCTGATGTGTATCGAATTCATACACCCGTGCTCCCCATGTATATTTGCCGTTTTTTTCCTTGTGAACGTATGGAATCATTTTTAATGATTTAACCGGTAAACAACCCGGGCTCATTGCTGAAAGGAGATGCCCACTATGCCACTGACCATTATCCACAACGACATCACCAAAATGCACGTCGATGTCATCGTCAACGCGGCCAATGTGAACCTGAAAAGGCGGCCGATACTGAAGCCTTGCTGGAGAAGTACCAAGAGCAAAGCCGGTTGAGCAGCTCATCTAGGTGGGCCAAGCCGGTTGATCCGGTGCCTAAACGCTATTCTGAACCAATTCGAGTGGAAAAGGTAGGCCGCAATCAACCCTGCCCCTGTGGCAGCGGGAAGAAATACAAAAAATGCTGCGGTAAGGATGTTTGATAGCGGTCATAAATCGCAGCGGGGAGCGTCAACGATAACAGAAACAAGGAACTGCGATTTACCGGTGTATGGTTTATAGGGAAAACCTCCGTTTGCAAAAATCTCACAGCTTCTCCGCCGCTCAAAACTATTATACAATCACGTACTAAATTCCCGTTGAAAGTTACATTATTATTTTAGGAAAATTTTAGAATTGTACTGTAAAATAAAGTTAATTATGTATTTAGGAAGGGAAATGCCTGATGAAAAAGATTAGCGTACTTGTAGCGCTGATTCTGGCTCTGGTTCTGGTGTTTAGCTGCAGCCTGACCGCGTTTGCCGCTGCCGAACCTTACATCTCTGCCCACCCTCAAAGCGGGGAATACACGCTGGGGCAGGAGATCCCGCCTTTGAGCGCAACGGTTGACCCCGCAGGGTACACCATTTTGTCTTGGAAATGGTACACCGGTAACGGCGGTTATTTAGGCCAGGTTAACTCGACGCCTACTTGCACTTACAATCCTTTTATAAACCCACAGCCAGGCACCTATACTTATTACGCCGAAGTGACATTGCGCCAAGAATCTCTACAATTGGTATTAAGGCCTATTGTATTAAGGACCGACACGGTCACTATCAAGATCAAGCCCGCTGAGTCCGGTGAGCAGACCACACCCGCACCCAATGAGTTTAGGATCCAGAAGGTAGATGAGAATGACAATCCTCTGGCTGGAGCCAGCTTTCAGCTGATGGGGGAGCAGCATGCTTACACGTTCAGCAGCGGGCCCGACGGTCATGCCACCCTTACCGGTGTGGCTGACGGCGATTATGTCCTGAGCGAACAATCCGCCCCGGAGGGCTATATCAAATCCGACGACACTTATGAGGTCTCGGTGAAAAACGGCAGTATCTGGGTCTATATCGATGGAGCAGAGCGGCCTTACTCCCGGGTAGAGGAATTAGTTTTTGTAAACACCGAAAAAACTGATATACCTAAGCCCGACTCGGACCAAGAGATCAAGGTGCGGAAAGTGGACGGCAACAATCAGCCCTTGACCGGGGCAGTGTTTGAACTAAGAGGGGCTGATCCCGGGGACGAGGATTATCAGGCCACCAGCCAGGCTGACGGCTATGCCACTTTCCCCGCGATAGCCAATGGTACCTATGAGTTGAGTGAAAAGGCCGCCCCATCCGGTTACAACGGCTCCAGCGAGACCCATACAATCATAGTCAGCGAGAGTGGGGTATTCCGGGCCGATAGCGTCGCCGCCCTGTCGCCCTATACTACCCTGATCTATGTCAACCGCCCAATACCTCAGCTCAACAAAGACGATCATTTTGCCTATATGCAGGGCTACCCCGACGGATCTTTCGGCCCGGCCCGCAATATGACCCGGGCGGAAGCGGTGGTGATGTTCTCCCGGCTGCTGTCTGAGTCCATAGACCTAAATACGGATTATCGGAACAACTACTATCCCGATATCGACCAGAGTGCCTGGTATGCCAACCAGGTCTGCTATATGCAACAACTCGGGGTTTTGGAGGATTACTCCAGAGATGTGCGCTTCCGCCCCAATGACCCGGTCACCCGGGCGGAGTTCGCCACTTTAGCCGCCCATTTTGACAACCTGACCCTGACTAACACCAACATCTTCTCCGACGTGTCCGACAACCACTGGGCGGTGAAATATATCAACTCCTCGGCGGCAAAAGGATGGATCGTAGGTTATCCCGACGGCACTTTCAAACCGGAAGCCTATATCACCCGGGCAGAGGTGGTCACTCTAGTAGACAAAATCTTAAACCGTAGCGCCGACCAGTCCTATATAACCTCCAACTGGGATTCCCTGCCCCGGCACTACAATGACCTTACCCAGAGCCACTGGGCTTTCTGGAACATCATGGAAGCCTCCATAGGCCACGACTTCATCCCCGTCAGCGATGAAGAGCAGTGGACGCAGGTGTATGAGTAAAGTGTAGAGGTCATTGCTGACCGTTCAGATATACTTTCGCCTATCTTTGGATTATATGAAGGAATTTGCAGAAATTTACTAGAAATTTATGACATGCAGTAATCCTACTGGAAGGGCGGGTATGACCATGCATGCTGATAAAGAGAAGATCGCAAATGCTATCAAAATCCTGAACAAAATGGCTAATGGGTTAAATCCGGTTTCAGGCGAGAAATTGGATGAGAATTGTTTTCTTCACGATCCCCGCATGATAAGATGCCTATTCTTCGTGCAGAATGTTTTAAATCAAGTTGTCAAAGGAGAGGCTGCCGGCAGAGGCAAAATGGAATTCAGCATAACAGCCGAAGAAAAAGATCGTATTGAGTTTCCGGATGGCTTGATCGGAGTAAACGCTTTTGCCAGATGCGTCAATAATGTCATCGACCTGAGCAGAAGCCGTAAGATAACCGGAATGGAAATCAACAAGCAATTAAAGCAGATGGGGATTCTGAGCGAGGAACTCCTCGAAGACGGCAAGAAACGAACCAAGATCAATGAGAATTCCCACCAATACGGAATCGAGACGATGAGAAAAAACTATAACGGCGTTGAATATGATATGGTCTGTTTCAATGATGCCGGGAAGCAGTTTTTGTTAGACCATCTTGAAGAAATAGCCGCAGCGAAAGCTAAAGAAACCTGATGAAATACAATATATG